>JAIROH010000238.1 GCA_031257595.1 Treponema sp.
TCCAGTCCGGGAGACGAAACGGCGATCCTGCGGTACAGTCTTGAAAACTGAATGGTTCCGGCGGGAAGAAGAATATCGTTGGCAAAAAAAGAAATAAAAGAAATAGCAATGCCGACAAACAACGCAGGACCGATGATATTTCCATAGGAGACGCCTGAAGAAAGAAGCACCAGTATTTCGTTGTCGGTGGACAGCCGCCCTATGGTCATAAGGGTTCCCGAAAGCGAAGCAAACGGCGCGGCGAGCGCTATAATCGACGGGAGGGCGTAAAACACCAAAAGGGCAACCTGAAAGAGCGGGACCCTTTTGGAAAGAATTTGCCCGGCCATAAGAAGCAGCTGATTTACAAAAAAGACAAAAAAGAAAAAAAGGAAACAAACAATAAACGCAAAAAGGGTTTCCTTGACAATATGCAAAAAAATGGTTTTCGAAAGCGAGCGATCCGGTACTGTGTTTTTAAGGCTTTCTGTCATCTGTCAGATTCCTGTGGAACCAAAGCCTCCGTCCCCCCGCTCCGTATCCGCAAGCGGTCCTTCGGTAAACGCTCCGCGCAGTACCGGGGCAATAACAAGCTGCGCGATTCTGTCTCCGTTTTGTACCGTAAAAGGCTCGTTTCCAAGGTTAACGAGGATAATCTGAATCTCGCCGCGATAGTCCGAATCAATAGTCCCCGGCGAATTAAGCACGGTAAGGCCGTATTTGTCGGCGAGGCCCGAACGCGGCCTGACCTGAGCTTCGTGGCCCGGGGGCAGTTCCATCGCAAGCCCCGTTGGAATACGGCGGCGGCCAAGGGGCGGCAGAACCACCGGCTCCGCAATACAGGCGTATAAATCCGCGCCCGCGGCGCCTGAAGAACCGTAGGAGGGAAGCCGGGCGGCGGGATTGATTTTTACAAAACGCACAGGCGTTTCCCGCGGAAGAAACGCCTGTTTTTCCGCGGCCATTTGAAACGGCGGGTTAGCGGCGATAGCCGCCATGGCGGTCATCCCGCCGGCCTTCGTCCCGCCGGGACGGCGGGGTATCCGCCCCGTCAGGATCAATCGCGTCTATGTAGGAAAGGTTAAGCCTGCCCATCTTGTCGACCTCGACAAGCTTAACGGGAATCTCCTGCCCTTCACGGAGCACGTCGGAAACCTGGACTATACGCTGCCGGGAAAGCTTTGATATGTGGACAAGCCCTTCCTTTCCGGGAAGTATTTCCACAAACGCGCCGAATTCCATTATCCGTTTAACCACGCCGTTGTAGATCCTGCCCGTTTCAGGATCCGCGGCGATTCCGATTACCGCGGCTTTGGCCTCTTCGGCGTCGTGGGCGTTCTTGCCGTAAATCGTAACGACGCCGTCGTTTTCCGTATTGATCGTCACGCTGTATTGTTCGCAGAGGGCTTTAATATTCTTGCCGCCCGGCCCGATAAGGGCGCCGATTTTGTCTACGTCGATTTTAAGGGTAACGATTTTCGGGGCCAGCTCGCTGATCGAGGAAGAAGGCTTGCTGATTGTGGCATTCATGATCGACAGGATGTGGAACCTTCCCCGTTTTGCCTGGGCGAGGGCTTTTGCCATGATCTCGGCGCTTACGCCGGCGATCTTTATGTCCATCTGGAAACCGGTTATCCCGTCTTCGGTTCCGGCAACCTTAAAGTCCATGTCTCCCAGATGGTCTTCCTCGCCCAGGATATCCGAAAGTACCGCATAACGGCTTCCATCGGTGATAAGCCCCATCGCGATGCCGGCTACCGGCTTTTTCATCGGAACGCCCGCGTGAAGCATCGAAAGGGTTCCGCCGCAGACCGACGCCATCGAGGAAGAGCCGTTTGATTCCATGATTTCGGAAACGACCCGTATCGTATAGGGAAATTCTTCTTTCGAGGGAACCATCGCCTGGAGGGAACGCCGCGCCAGATTACCATGGCCTATTTCGCGCCTGCCGGTTCCGAGCCGTCCTACCTCGCCCACCGAATACGGAGGGAAATTGTAATGAAGGATAAAGTTTTCCCGCTTGTCCCCTTCGATGTCGTCGTAGATCTGCTCGTCAAAAACCGTGCCGAGGGTTGTCACCACAAGGGACTGAGTCTCGCCGCGGGTAAACAGCGCCGATCCGTGGGTCCGTTTGAGTATGCCTATTTCGCAGCTTATGTCCCTGATGTCCTCCGTACCGCGGCCGTCTACCCGCAGGCCCTTGTCCAGTATCGACGAACGCAGTATCGTGTACTGCATATCTTCAAAAAGGGCGTCGAAAAGTTTTTTCTGGAATTCATCATTTTCAAACTGCGCGGCGTATTTTTCGGCAATTTCTTTTTTTACCGCCTTTATCGAATCGTGGCGGAGTACCTTTGTCTTTTCAAAACAGGCTTTTTCAAGCCGGGGAAACGCCTCCGCGTATATCGCGTCTTTGTTCTCAAGTACGCGGGCATCTTCGGTTAACGGAAGCTTTTCCTTTCCCGCGAGGCTTCGGAGTTTTTCCTGCAGTTCGCAGAGTTCGCCGATTATCCTCTGGGCTTTTTCCAGCGCGGAAATCATCAGATCTTCGCTTACCTCGTTCGCGCCGCCTTCCACCATCGTAATGCCG
This sequence comes from Treponema sp., assembly GCA_031257595.1. Taxonomy (GTDB): domain Bacteria; phylum Spirochaetota; class Spirochaetia; order Treponematales; family Breznakiellaceae; genus JAIROH01. Next base: position 2,570 of record JAIROH010000238.1, read on the forward strand.
TCTTTGGTACCCGCGACGACAATTTCAAGCCGCGATTTCCCGATTTCATCGTAGGTTGGATTGACGATAAGTTCGTTCCCGATTGCGCATATCCTGACCCCCGCGACGGGGCCGTTAAACGGTATGTCGGAAATATGCACCGCGGCGGACGAGGCGACAATGGCAAGGATGTCGGGCGGATTAACCTGATCCGCCGAGATCGTCGTGGGAACAAGCTGTATCTCCCTGCCGAAGCTTTTTTCAAAAAGCGGCCTCATCGGCCTGTCGATAAGCCGTGA
>JAIROH010000247.1 GCA_031257595.1 Treponema sp.
TGGATCATGTCCAGAACAGCCATGGAATGGCAGTCAAGGCCGTACTCCGGATCGGTGTACCCAATTTGTTCGGCCACATCCCTGACTACTTTTTGGAAGTCCACGAAAGTGTTTGTAGTTATTTCCCCTCCGACAAGAACCATTGACGTAGAGGCGAACGTTTCACAGGCAACCCGGCTTTGCGGATCGTCCTTGAGACAGGCGTCAAGAATTGCATCCGAAACCTGATCGCAAAGTTTATCAGGATGACCTTCCCCAACCGACTCAGAGGTAAAAAAATAACGGCGGTTTTCCATAATGACAGCTCCTATATATGGCGGCGGCATCGCCGCCGGTTTGAATTGAACATTAACACGAAGTGTTAATAATAACCCCTGAAAAAAAATAAACCATGGTTTACCTATGTGTTTAATAGTATACTATAAACACATAGTCGTGTACATGACAGAAACCGCGTATCAAGACTGGCTTAAACCGGTGACGTTTTCCGCGGGCAGGGAAAAGACAATGCCCTTTGCCTTGGAGTTAATGCCGTAGGCTTTGCTGACGGCGTGCATAATCGCCACTTTTTTGTCCCTGCCGGCGAGTATCGTGATAATTTCTTTTTCATCCTGGACGGATATTCCGAAAAATTTAACCGGCCCTTTGTGGACAAGGCCCCGGGCGTTGACAATGGTTCCTCCGGTCGCCCCGGCGTCTCTTGCCAAGGCCATAAGCTCGTCACTGTAACCCTGGTCGACCACTATCACAATGAGATCGAATTTTTTTTCGGCGCTCATCTTTTCCTCCCTGTCCGGTTTTTGTTTTTCTTTTTTCAGTTCCGTTTTGCCCGAAATATGCTTGTGAATACTATCCTTGAAAACCCGCAGTATGGGTTTGTTGATCCCCGAAAGGGGTACCGTAAAGGCAATGCCCGCCCCGGGGTTGTAAAGTCCCAGCCCGCGGTTTACCTCCCTGATAAGGATAGATATCATCGCATCCTGTTCCAGGCAGAGGACAATGGCTTTTTCGCTTGCTCCGATACCCAGAAGGTCAAGGACTTCGGAACTGGCCGTTCCCCGTCCCTTGCAGATAAAGTGAAACCGGACGTGGTTTTCCTCAAAGATTTCGCTTATGTATCTTGAGGCTTTCCAGTCAATAATAAATATAACGAATTTCAATACCGGCGTATTCGGCGACGCGGGAACCCCCGTTGTTTCCGGTTCCGGCCGGGCCTGTTTTCGCAGCATCGGCAGCAGGCGCTTTTTCGCCGGTTTTTGCGCTTTTTCGGGTTGTTGTTTCCTGGCCGGCTTTGCCGCGGTTTTTGCCGGCTTGAGCGGGTTTTTTTCTGCCACTAGGAAGCCTCCCCGTAGTCGTACTCGACGATTACCCCGGCGTCTTTCGCCGAAGCAAGAGCCTCAAGTTCTTCGTTGGCCGCCATATCGGAAATGTTGAGTTTGCTGCGGTACACGAGGCCGACAATCTGAATCACGACAAGGGGCGCCATGGCGACAACCGCGACAATGCCGAAGGCGTTTTCCATAAAACCCATGCCGGCGCCTTCGGCGGTTCCCATGGCCAGCGGAAGCAGGAAGGTACTTGTCATCGGGCCGGAACAGACCCCGCCCGAGTCAAAGGCGATGCCGGTAAAAATCGGCGGCACAAAAAACGTAAGCGCCAGGGCAATTATGTACCCGGGGATAAGTATCCATAAAATGGGAATGCCCAAAAGGATGCGGAGCATGCTCAAACCCAGCGCGGAAGCCATTCCCACGGAAAGGCTCCTCTGCATAACCTGCTGGGAAATTGCCCCGGAAGAAATTTCTTCTACCTGTTTGTTAAGCACATGAACGGCCGGTTCCGCCTTGACAATAAAATACCCGAACAACACACCCAGGGGAACCAGTATCCAGCTGAACGAAGATTTTGCCAGTTCCGAACCGAGGAACTGGCCTACGGGGATAAACCCGACGTTCACGCCGGTCAGGAAAACGACCAGGCCGATAAACGTATACAAAAAACCGACGGCGATGCGTCCAAGGCGGTGCCGTTTGTAACGCCGGTAGATCAGCTGGAAAATAATGAAAAACGCCAATATGGCCCCCGTGGCTTTGAAAACATCCGCCGCGTAATGGGGAAATTCAAAGGCGAAAATTTCAACGACATCCCGGGAAGTCACTACCTCCGGGACCGTATGGGCTTCCGCTTCCATTCCCTGGGGGTTAAACAAAATCCCCAAAAGAAGCACCGCCAGTATGGGGCCTACGCTGCACAGGGCTACCAGGCCAAAACTGTCGTCCTGGGAGTTCCTGTCGGTACGAAGCGAAGCGACGCCGACGCCCAGCGAAAGGATAAAGGGTACCGTAATGGGCCCGGTGGTAACGCCGCCGGAATCGAAGGCTACGGGGATAAATTTGGAAGGAGCGAAAAACACCAGGCCAAACGTGATAATGTAGAATATAAACAGCATTACCGAAAGTTTAATTTTAATAAATATCCGTAAAACCGCGACAATCAGGAAAAAACCCACTCCCAGGCCGACCGTTATCACGAGAAGCCATTTGTCAATCGACGGCACCTGCCGGGAAAGCACCTGGAGATCCGGTTCGGCTATCGTGATAATCATGCCCATGATAAAACTTACCAGAAGGGCTATGAAGATATTGGCGGTTTTGGTGATCTGGATGCCTATCCCTTCGCCCATGGGCATCATCGCCATATCGGCGCCCATCGTAAAAAAACCCATCCCTACAATCAGCAGCGCCGCCCCGACCAGAAAGGTAAGAATGGTCCCCGTCGGCATGGGAACGAGGAAAACGCTCGCCAGCAGCACAATAACCGAAATGGGAAGAACCGAAGTAAAAGCCTCCATTATTTTTTCTTTTAATATTCTATTCACAGTGATATAGTATAATGAAATTGGGTTCCGGATGGAATATGGCTGCGATAAAAAGCGCAGTTCGTTTTTCTGTTTACGTTGGTCCGGTTTAGGACTATACTTGTAGCCAGGAGAAAAACAATGGCAAAAAAACCCGGCAAACGGCGTATTGGGGTGGTCGTTCCGATTGGCGCCCTGCGCGGCAGGGAAAGTACCGGAGTCGGAGAATACCTTGACCTGATCGAATTTTCGGGCCTTTGCGCCAAAATGGGGATTGGTCTTATCCAGATTTTGCCGGTAAACGACACAGGCTATGAAAGTTCCCCCTACAGCGCCTTGACTGCCTTTGCCCTTCACCCGTTGTATATACGTTTGGGTGATTTGGAAGAAGCGGCGGATTTCCGGCAAAAGATTGCCGAAGTGGGCCGCAATTTTGGCCGGGAAAGGCGTTTTCCTTATTACCAGGTACTCAGGGCAAAAATGGACCTTTTACGGGAAATGTACCGCGCGAACGCCGGCCCTATTGCCCAGGAAGCGGAAACAGGCGGACTTGCCTCCTGGATCAAAGAAAATTCCTGGGTTAAAGCCTATGCCGTGTTTCGCCGGCTTAAAGAAGCAAACGACGAAAAGAGCTGGAAAGAATGGGATGAAGGCCCGGCCGGCGCGCCGGATATGAACGCGGCTATCGAAGCGCTCTGGGCAAAGCCCGAACTCCGGGCCGAACACCTGTTTTGGGCGTGGCTGCAGAAAGCCCTGGACGCCCAATTTAGCCGGGCGGCCGGGGCGGTACGGAACGCGGGCATTCTGCTCGAAGGCGATCTGCCCATTCTGATGAACGAAGATTCCTGTGATGTCTGGGCTCACCGGAACCTCTTTAAAATGGACCTTTCCGCGGGGGCGCCGCCCGACATGTACAGTCCCGAAGGCCAGAATTGGGGTTTCCCGATCTACAACTGGGACGAGCAGGCGAAAGACAATTACGCCTGGTGGAAAGCTCGGCTTAAAGCGGCCGAAAAATACTACGACGCCTATCGTATCGATCATGTGCTGGGTTTTTTCCGTATCTGGGCCAGTTCCAGGGTAGACAGCACATCCGCCCTGGGCCGTTTTGTACCGTATTTGCCGGTAGAACGCGGCGACCTTGAAAAACTGGGTTTTGACAGCGACCGTATCCGCTGGATGTCGCGTCCCCACGTTCCCACCGGGGAACTGTGGGACGCGATCCGCGCCGGCTGGGACGCGCCGCCGGAACCGGAAGCCGTCGCGGCGCGGGCTTTCGACGCCGCCCTTGACCGCATCGGGAACGAGGAATTATGGCTTTTCAAAGGCAGTATTAACGGAGAAAAAGACATCCGCGCGCTGGGCCTTCATCCGGCGGCGGCGGAATTTCTTGTAAAGGCCTGGCAGAACAGGCTTTTTATCGAGTACGAAAGCGGCAAATTTTTTCCGGTTTGGTATTACCGTTCTTCCCGGGCCTACGCGTCGCTGTCGGAACCTGAACGGAACGATCTTGAAGCCCTGCTGGAAAAGCGCCGCGCCGATTCGGAAAAAATCTGGGAAGAAGAAGGCGAAAAGCTCCTTTCGGTGCTTGTTGATTCTTCCCCAATGCTGCCCTGCGCCGAAGACCTTGGAGCCGTTCCGGACTGTGTTCCCAAAGTGCTGGCCAAACTTGACATTCTGGGCCTGAGAGTGATCCGCTGGTTCCGCAGCTGGGATGAGGATGGTCAACCCTACGTGCCGTTTGACAGGTACCCCGAACTCAGCGTTTGTACTCCTTCGGTTCACGACAGTTCCACGATGCGGGAATGGTGGGATAAGGAAACCGATCAGGAACATTTTGCCGCGTTTATCGGCGTGCCCTCGCTGCCGAAAGTGTACAATCCGGGAACGGCGAAAATTATCCTGAAACACGCCGCCGCTTCCGCTTCCCGTTTCCGGGTTTTTCAGATTCAGGATATTCTTGATCTTTCCAGGATGTGGTACAGCCCTGACCCGGCCCTGGACAGGATCAATGTGCCCGGAACGGCGAATGAATTTAACTGGACCTACAGGATCCCGGCGTCCATAGAAACAATAGCCGGAGACATTGAGCTTATCCACAGCGTCCGGGAATTGGCGGATTTGTAGGCAGGGGCGAGCGGCCCCCTTCAATTTTCTTGTATACGCAACGGTTTTGTCCTTGCTTTAGAAAAACATTGGTTTAACCCGTACCCATGAAACAAGCGGATCTGCTGGCAGCGCCGGAAAAGGCGAAGTTGTGTTTTCCAGCGCTTTCTTAGGTCTGTGAATCGAGGAGATTCCTTTTTACAGCGGGACATTTTTGCTTAATAAAAAATTTAAAATCAGCCAGCTCCTTCTCGTTAAAAGCCTCTTTCAAAAGAACTATCGCCGAAATGGCCGGCGAGAAAGCTTTGGTTTTGCCTTGTTTGGCAGTTTGGAGAATCGTAACGATAAGGATAATAAGCCGTTTTGTTTGAAGAATTTGGGTGATTTTTTCGTAAGAAAGGGTACTTTTTGAATTTTGGGTGTCGTTTTCGATGTGGTCTTCAAAAAACCGAACCTCAAAACGGGGATCCCCCCTATGGGCCGCATGAAGATTGATATATTCCATCCAGGCCGTCCACAGATAACCCTTAAAAACGGAAACAATACAAAGAAGGGAAAAAATAAAAAGAACTATCGACAGGATTACCATTCTGTCCAGATAGGCAAAACCCACAACGGTCCAAAAAACAGCAAATAAGGCTGTGGTTACCCGCCGGAAAAACGGAGTGACCTGAAAAAACTTCTTTTGGTATTCATAAAAGAGATCTTTTGTCATAGTCCATTGGTTGGTAAATTTTACTTCCAAAATCATATTAAAGCGATAAAAAACGCCGTCCCGGGTCAGCAAGGACGGCGTTTCAATTTAAAAACTAGGCAAGAAATTTGGTAAAGTACGCAATAATGGCAATACCAATGAAGATCACAAAGACCGCCATCATGCTGACATGTTTTTTCTTGATTAGCCAGTAGGCCAGCAGAGTCAGGATCAATGCGGCGCTCTTTGGGAAGATGCCGTTGATTATGGCTCCTATATTGACCGACAGATCACCGGATTGAAACACCCAGGCAAAGTCGGCGCCTACATACTGGGCGGAAATGCAACCCACTACCACAAGGCCGATGACTGTAGCCGCCTGAACCGCTTTTTCGGTCAGGCCGTTCTGCATAAGGTACATGACGCCGTTGATACCTGAAGAATAGGCCCTCTTGAAAAAGAACCAGGCCAGGGGAACAACGGTAAGCCAGTATACGGCGATATAGAACAGGGGTCCCAAGATGTTGCCTGTAGGACCGGTTAAGCCTAAAGCGATACTGAGGATAATGGGGAGATAGGTTCCATCGATCAAGGAGTCGCCCATACCGGCCAAAGGCCCCATGAGGGCGGTTTTGGTGTTGTTAATTAATTCGTCAGGAACGTCTTTACCTTCGGCCCGTTCTTCTTCCATACCGAGGGCCAAACCTGCGGGAATCATGGCGCCTACCGGATGGCTGTTGAAGAACAGGGTATGACGTTTCATAAGAGTTTTCTGTTTTTCTATATCGCCGGGATAGAACTTTTCACCCAGCTTTCCCATAAAAGACGCAAAGGGCGGCGCTTGAAAACGTTCCATGCTCTGCATGGCCATTATCATGGTCATATAATAACGAAAGGTTTTCCCCAGGTCATGTTTTGTTAGTTTTCCCATTTTATTCTCCTCCTCCTGTTACCGGAGCCTTGTTGTATAATACGTCAATGTAGGCCAGGAATGCGGCTACGATCGTCGCGGGTATAATGTCAATCTTAAACACCGCGATGAGCATAAACCCTATGAAGAAGTACAACAATTGGATCTGTTTTTTGATGATTATGCTGACGAGCAACCCAAACCCACAGGCGGGCAGCATCTTGCCCAGCAGTATAAAGATACCGCCAAGCCACTCGGGTAGATTCTCCGATATCGCCTGTACCGCCGGGGCGCCAAAATACAGACATATAAAAATCGGTACAAACCGGCAGATAAAGTTGGTACTCGCTCCAAAGAGGGGAACCTTTATAGCAAGATCCAGCTTACCTTGCTCAATCCACTTTTCCTGCGTATGTACCCAGAACGAGTTCACTCCGCACACCAGATAAATAAGGGACGATCCTAGGAAACTTAAAGGTACCGATATGCCTACCGCATATTCAGTGCCCAGCCCGCTGGCCAATGCCAGCGGAATACCGATGTACGCCGCCAGGTTTGTATCGCCGGGCATGGATCCGCCGGGTGTTACCAGTCCGATAAACAGGGCCTGGACAGCTGCGCCCATCAAAATACCGCCGGTCACATTTCCCATTATTATCCCAATAACGAGACCCGCAACCAATGGCTTCCCAATCGTGTTCCACCCTCCATAGCATCCGAATAGCGGAAAGCCGTAGAGGGAACCACAGTAACCAAGAAACGAAAGCAGTAACACTTGCCATAGTGCCATAAGCATCCTCCTTAGTAAGCTTAATCGTATCGCAGGCTTTATCTCCCCCTGGAGAGACCGGTGATACAGATTGATTATGTACCCTTCGGTTCCAGTTGTCAAATGGAATCCTTTCGTGTAATAATAGTATTGTTAAAAAGGGGATTTTTTGTGTTTTGTTGGGATTTAGAAAACCACCGTCTTTAGAGGTGATTGTTGACTTTAAGGAGGAAACAAGAAAATCCATGCAGATAAATTCAATTCAGGAACATAAAAAGGCGGTGCTGGATCATATTCGCGGACATCTTATCGTATCCTGTCAGGGTATGGCAGGAAAGGATTCCCACGGTT
>JAIROH010000271.1 GCA_031257595.1 Treponema sp.
CATTTCCGTACCCAAAATCCCGATTATTACCTTATCCTGTCGGGGGATCAGCTTTACAGAATGGATCTGAGGGATTTTTTGGACAAACACAAAAATTCAGGGGCGGCGATAACCATAGCCTGTACTACCGTATCAAGGGAGGAGGCCAGCCAGCTTGGGATACTCAAGGTTAACAGGTCCGGCGGCATAACCGAATTCCTTGAAAAACCCGGAGCGGAACGGGACATCCATGATTTCAGGGCGCCGGCGGAGATCAAGAAAGGCAAAAACGGAAAAGACGAGTACCTTGCCTCGATGGGGATTTATGTTTTTAACGCCGCGGCGATGGAGGAATGCCTTGCCAATGAGCTGACGGATTTCGGCAAGGAGATCATTCCCCAGGCCATTACCCGGCTCAAGGTAAACGCGTATAGTTTTAACGGCTATTGGGAAGACATCGGAACGATCAAGAGTTTCTACGAGGCAAACCTGGAACTGACTTCGTTAAAGCCCCGTTTTGACTTTTACAACGAAAGCAGCCCCATCTACACCCACATGAGAAGCCTTCCGCCGTCAAAAATGAATTTCAGCAACATGAACCAGTCTATCGCTTCGGAAGGCTGCATCATTACCAATGCCGCCATTACCAATTCAATTGTCGGGATTCGCACGATCATTGAGTCGGGCGCGAGCCTCAACGGGGTGATCTGCATGGGCGCGGACTACTACGAGACCGAACAGCAAAAGCATGCGAACGCCGAAAACAGAGTTCCCAACATCGGCATCGGGAAAGGTTCGATCATCAAAAGCGCGATTATCGACAAAAACGTCTGTATCGGCGAAGGCTGCCGTATCGGTATCGACAACTTAACCCGCAGTGACGGCAACTTCGGCCACTACTACATTGTGGACGGCATTATCGTGATACCGAAAAACACGGTGCTGTATCCGGGTACGGTGATTTAGGCGCGCATTCCCCTGAACAGCCATGGAGCGCAATGACGATCTTGTACCGCACCTGACGGCGACGAAAAGCCTGCACGGTTGGGGCCGCCGTCAGGCGCGGCCTTAAAACGGTATGCGCTCCATGATTCCCCCGGTAATGTGTGCCCTGTTTTGCGGGCTATCGTCGGCAGCAACACGGCCAGGGCCGCCGCCGGCATATTGAGCAAAAGACACTGGGCGGGTATGTTTCTCCGGGCGCTGTGTCTTCAGCATATCCTGTTTTCAAGGTACTGCGCTCTCTGTTTCGCGTGCTTTTCGCCGCCACCCCGCGTTGCTTTTTCGTACGTATGCCTGCCAAAATCCCGGCATCGCCGGCAGCAGCACGGTTGGGGCCGCCGTCAGGCGCGGCCTTAAAACGGTATGCGCTCCATGATTCCCCCGGTAATGTGTGCCCTGTTTTGCGGGCTATCGTCGGCAGCAACACGGTCAGGACAGCCGCCGGCATATTGAGCAAAAGGTGCCGGGCAGGTACGTTGCTCCGGGCGCTGTGCCGCGCGTCAGGCAAGTTCCGCCGGATCCTTTCCCGCCAGAGCCCACAGAAAATGGAGGGCTCGTTTCATGTCGTCGAAGTCGATGCGTTCCTCCGCCGAATGGGGTGAGAGCATACCGGTAGAAATCTTTATCGCGCGGCCGCCCCGGCCGGCTATGACCTGGGCGTCGCTGCCGGAACCGGTTCGTCCGGTATGAAAGGGCAGGCCCGCTTTTGCCGCCGCCAGACGGGCGTATTCCGACAGCGGATCATCGAGGGGAAGCGTCCAGGGTGCGCAATCCCTGTTTGCGGAAAAAACAACCTTAAAGCCGGCTTTATCCGCAAGTCCGCAGACGGCGGCCCGCATTTTTTCAAGCAGAGCTTCTCCTTCCGCCTCGTCGTCGTATAAAAGCTGCCCCCCGATCAGGGCGCTGTCCGGAACGGTGTTGGGACTGCCGGGACATTCCAGCGAAGCCAGATGAATAAAACTTGAAATGCCCGCCGGGCCGGGCTTAGTGGCCGCGGCGCATTCCGCCGCGAAAAGGGCGGCGTTTTTACCGTTCCGGCTCGACGCATGGGCCATGACGCCCGTAATGCCTATTGAATAGCTCGTCTGGCCTACGCCGCCGTTCACGACCCGCGCCAAAGGGACGCCGCCTGAATCAACGACAAAATTATACGCATCCGTAAAGTGCCGGGGATCCAGCGCCCACGCGCCGCGGAATCCCGATTCCTCACAGGTAGTAAAAAGAAAATGCGTATCCGGCGGAATGCCGCCCCGTTCATGCAGCAGGGCCATGAGTTCCAGCAGCAGGGCAACGCCGCTTTTATCGTCAATGCCCAATACGCCCCCGCCCGCGGCTTTTACCACCGAACCTTCCGTCACGGCGGACTTTCTTTCAAAAATACGAATTGTGTCCATGTGGGCGCAGAACGAAAGCCGCGCGCTGCCGGGACCGGCGCTGACAATGTTACCCGTATCGCTGCCTGTCCTGGCCGCCGAACCGTCATCCTCCCAGGGAATACCACAGCGATCGAGAAAAGCCGTAACGATCTTCGCGGCGGCCTTTTCGCGGCCGAAAGGACTATCCGTTTCAAGGAGGGTGAAAAAAGTATTTTTGAGCCGTTCATCAGACCGCAAAACTAACGCAGAACGACGGGACACAGGGGCTTTTCCGTTTCGGCGGGAACTTTTACACGGAGCGAAATTTTACCGCTCCGGCCTTCGGCGGAAAAGACCGTAGCCGCGGGGTACTCTCCGGCCAAAAGCAGGGCCGACAGGGGATCTTCCAGCTCTTTCTGTACGGCCCGGCGCAGGGGCCTTCCGCCGTATTTGGGATCCCAGCCTTTTTCGATAAGGATACGCCTGGCCGCGGGATTCACCGTAACACCGTAACCCTGCTCCGAAAGCCGGGAAGCAAGATCGGAAATCTGCAGGTCTAAAATCGTCTCTATTTCTTTTTCGTTCAGGGAATCAAACACGATAACATCGTCTACCCTGTTTATAAACTCGGGATTAAAGAGCCGCCTGAGCTCCGAAAGCGCGGCGGCTTCTATTTCGGCGCCGTTCATGAGGCCGGAAACGGCGGAAAACCCGAGCCTGGAATCGCGGGAAATTTCCCTCACCCCGGCGTTGCTGGTCATGATAATTACCGTGTTCTTGAAATTTACCGTATGCCCAAGATTATCCCGAAGTTCTCCTTCCTCAAGCACCTGGAGGAGCAGATTAAACACATCCCTGTGGGCTTTTTCTATTTCGTCAAACAGCACGACCCGGTAGGGATTGCGCCTGATCTGTTCGGTAAGAACGCCGCCCTCTTCGTAGCCGATATAACCCGGCGGCGCGCCGGTAAGCCGGGAAGCGTTGTGTTTTTCCATAAAGTCGGACATATCGATGCGTACCAGCGATTCGACGCTGCCGAAAAGGTATTCGGCAAGGGCTTTGGCAAGCAGGGTCTTTCCCACTCCCGTAGGCCCCAGAAAGATGAACGAGCCCAAAGGCCGCCGGGGAGAGGCGATGCCGGCCCTGGAACGGCGTACCGCCTGGCTTATCCGGCGTACCGCCTCGTTCTGGCCGACAACGGTTTTATGAAGCTCTTCCTCGATGTGAAGCAGCCTCCGGGATTCTCCCTCTTCGAGGCGGCGCAGGGGAATCCCCGTGGCTTCGGATATAACCCGGCGCACGTCATTTTCGGTTACCGGTATGGGTTTCTCCAGCGATTCCCAGGACGAGCGGAGAAGTTCCAGCCGGGAACGGAGTTTCCTGACCCGGTCACGTATCTCCGCGGCGCGCTCGTAGTTCTGATCGTTTACCAGGGCCGTTTTTTCCGACGAAAGCTTCTCTATCTCTTTTTCCATCCCGGCTATTTCTTCCGGCTGAACGGAAAACGCAAGCCTCTTCATCGCCGCCGTTTCGTCAAGCACGTCAATGGCCTTGTCGGGCATACAGCGGCCCGAAATAAAACGACCGGCAAGTTTGGCGGCGGCTTCCACGGCCCCGTCTAGAAAACAGACCCGGTGGTGTTCTTCATATTTTTTTTGAATCCCCTTAAGTATCGCGACAGTGTCCTCAAGGTTTGTTTCCTCTATCTTGACGCTCTGGAAACGCCTTTCCAGCGCCGTGTCTTTTTCGAAATGCCGGCGGTATTCGGCCAGCGTGGTTGCCCCTATACACTGAACCTCTCCGCGGGAAAGAGCGGGTTTGAGCATGTTGGAGGCGTCGAGGGTTCCTTCCGCCCCGCCCGCTCCGATAATCGTATGAATCTCGTCGATAAAGAGGATAATGTTCCCCGCCTGGGAAATCTCCTTCATTATCTTTTTCATACGCTCTTCAAATTCTCCCCGGTATTTGGTTCCCGCCACTACCATGCCCATATCCAGCGACAGGATCCGCCTGCCGGCGAAGGCCTCCGGAACGTCTGCGCCGCTAAAGTATTTGGCGATACCTTCGACAATGGCCGTCTTTCCCACGCCGCTTTCGCCGATCAGCACCGGGTTGTTTTTCGTACGCCGGGCGAGAATCCGCACGGCCCGTTGAATTTCCTTTTCCCTGCCGATAACGGGATCAAGCTTCCCCGCTTTCGCCAAAGCGCTAAGATCCCTTGAGTATTCGTCGAGAAACGGGGTCAGCACCGGATACACGGCCGGCCGCGCTCTGGCGGCGGCGTCCCGGGAAGAGCGTACCGGGTTAACCGTGGTTTCCACGGCCACCCTAAGCATTTCGGCGTCTATGGCCCGGAACGCGAGGTAGTTCCGCACCGGCATATTCGATTCCCGCAGGGCCGCGAAAAGAAAGTGCTCCGTTCCGATATAGTCTTTGCCCAGCACCCTGGCCTCTTCGGCGGCGTTTTCCAGAAGCTGCTTGGTTCGTTTTGACGGAGGCACGTCGCCGGGAAGGACAGTGACCGAAACGCCTGAATAAGCGCTTAAATGCATGTGTTTAAGATCGCTTTCAAGAGCCTCGCGGAATTCCAAAAGATCAATCCCCACAAAAAGCAGCGCTTTGCAGGCCATTCCGGAACCTTCTTTAAGTATGGAAAGAATAATATGCTCCGGCAGCAGCTGATCCGAATTAAAGTGTCTGGCTTCGTTCTGGGCTTCTATTGT
>JAIROH010000027.1 GCA_031257595.1 Treponema sp.
GGAACAGCTTCCTTGGATGTAGGATGTTTCGCAAGTCTTAAATCCTTATATAATAAGGATTTAAGACTGAGAAACTCCAAAGCCAGTGGAAAAACCAACAGGGTTTTGGAACTGGCTCAGATCACAGGAGTTTATTCATCATGTATCCTTTCAAGACGATAGAACCCAAGTGGCAGAAGTACTGGGAAGAACACAAAACATTTAAGGTGTCGGAGGACCCGTCGGTACCCAAAGAAAAACGCCGCTATGTGCTGGACATGTTCCCCTACCCTTCCGCCCAGGGCCTCCACGTGGGCCATCCGGAAGGTTATACCGCCACGGACATTTACTGCCGTTACCTCAGAATGAACGGCTGCAACGTGCTTCACCCAATGGGTTTTGACTCGTTCGGGCTTCCCGCGGAAAACTACGCGATCAGGATGGGGATTCATCCGGCAAAAACTACCGCCGACAACATCAACAGTTTCCGCGCCCAGATTAAATCCCTGGGCTTTTCCTACGACTGGGACAGGGAAGTGGCGACCTCGCATGAAGACTACTACAAATGGACCCAGTGGATCTTCCTTAAACTGTTTGAAAAAGGCCTGGCATACGAGGCGGAAAGCCCGATCAACTGGTGCCCTTCCTGTAAAACGGGGCTTGCCAACGAAGAAGTGGTGGACGGCCTCTGCGAACGCTGTAAAACCAGGGTGGTTCGCAGGCGAATCCGTCAGTGGATACTCAAAATCACCGCCTATGCGGAACGGCTTCTCGAAGACCTCGACGGCCTTGACTGGCCCGAGCCGGTCAAGCTGATGCAGCGAAACTGGATCGGCCGTTCCGAAGGGGCCAACGTAACCTTTACCATTGACGGCTTTCCCGACAGTCTTGAAATTTATACGACGCGGCCCGATACGCTGTTCGGCGCCACCTACATGGTTCTTGCCCCGGAACATCCCCTCGTGGAAAAAATCACCATGCCGGAACAGAAGGCCGCCGTCGCCGCGTACCTTGAGGCCGCCGCCAAAAAAAGCGACCTTGAGCGGACGGACCTCGCAAAGGAAAAAACCGGCGTTTTTTCAGGGGCCTACGCGATAAACCCCGTGAACGGCGGGCGCATCCCCATCTGGATTGCCGACTACGTCCTTATCAGTTATGGAACCGGGGCGATTATGGCCGTTCCCGCCCACGACGAACGGGACTGGGATTTTGCCAAAGCGTTCAATCTGCCGATCATCCAGGTCGTTTCCGCGGATAAACCCGGCGGCGGGACCGACTACTCCGCCGAGCCGGCCGAATGTACGATTGCCGACGGCTGGGCGGTCAATTCGGGGGAATTTACCGGACTTGCCACGCGGGACGCGATACGGGGAATCACCGAATGGCTTGAAAAAAAAGGAATCGGCAAACGGGCCGTAAACTACAAACTGCGGGACTGGATTTTCAGCCGCCAGAGGTACTGGGGCGAACCGATTCCCCTGGTACACTGCGAAACCTGCGGTATCGTTCCGCTTAACGAATCGGATCTTCCCCTCAGACTTCCCGAAGTGCAGTCCTACGCCCCCACGGGAACAGGCGAATCTCCGCTTGCCGCCATCGACGAATGGGTCAACACAAGCTGTCCCAAATGCGGCGGCAAGGCCAAGCGGGAAACCAACACCATGCCCCAGTGGGCCGGTTCCTGCTGGTACTACCTTCGCTACCTGGATCCGCGCAATGCAAAAACCTTTGCCGGCAGGGATAAAATTGATTACTGGGCGCCGGTGGATCTCTATGTGGGGGGAGTCGAACACGCCGTACTCCACCTGCTCTACGCGAGGTTCTGGCACAAGGTTCTCTACGATTTTGGACTTGTGAACACCAAAGAGCCGTTCCAGCGCCTGGTTAACCAGGGGATGATAACGAGCTTCGCCTATCAGCGCGGGGACAAAACCCTGGTTCCCACGGATCAGGTGGAAAAGCGGGGAAATCATTTTGTGGAAAAAGCCACGGGCGAAGAGGTAACCGAGGTTATCGCCAAGATGAGCAAGAGCCTGAAAAACATCATCAACCCCGACGAGATCGTCCGTGATTACGGCGCGGATTCCCTGCGGGTTTACGAAATGTTTATGGGCCCCCTGGAAGTAAGCAAGCCATGGAGTACCGCCGGTCTTATCGGCGTGTCCCGCTTCCTGGAGCGGCTCTGGGCCATCGGCGAAAAGATACGGCCCGGCGCGGACGCCGGAGAAAACAGCGAATTGCCGCGGCTCCTTCATAAAACGATCAGGAAGGTAACCCGCGATACGGCGAGCCTGGATTTTAACACGGCGATCAGCGCGATGATGATCTATTCAAACGAACTTGCCAAACTCGCCGAGGTTCCCGTATCGCTGTGGGCGCCGCTGGTCAAAATGCTTTCCTGCTACGCTCCCCATCTGGGGGAAGAACTCTGGGAGAAGCTTGGCGGCGGCGGATCGGTGTCGAAGGAACCGTGGCCCGTCTACGACGAAAAACTCTGCGCGGACAGCGAAGTTACGATAGTGGTACAGGTTAACGGAAAAATCCGGGACAAGTTTACCGCCCCCGCCGGCACGGCAAAAGACGCGCTTGAAAAAACGGCGCTTTCCCTGCCCGGAGTGCAAAAGTGGACCGAAGGCAAAAACATCGTAAAAGTAATCGCCGTGCCGGACAAGCTTGTCAACATTGTGGTTTCCTAAGAAAGAGAATAATTCAGGAATGTCACGTGCTATTCCGCCAAAAAACGGTCTATATACGCAAGAAGCCCATCGTAGCTGTCCACGCAGGGAATGTCGGCGTATTCTTCCCGTATGGCCTGCGGCGCGCGGAAAAGGCACCCCGCGCTGGCTTCGCGGATCATGTTAAGGTCGTTAAAAGAATCCCCGGCGGCAAAGACTTCGATGTTAAGGGACGCCAGGGCTTTGACGGCAAGCTGTTTGCCGTTTTTTTGCCGGAGCCTGTAACCGGTAATGGCCCCGTCGGACGAAGTAACCAGGCTGTTGCAGAACAGGGTAGGCCAGCCAAGCTTTTTCATCAGCGGCTGGGCGAATTCCTCATAGGTATCGGAAAGGATGATAAGCTGCGTCTTTTGCCGCAGGGCTTCGGTAAATTCGGCGGCCCCTTCCAGCGGATCCATGCCGCTTATCACCTTCTGTATATCGGGAAGCTTCAGGTTGTTTTTGGCAAGCAGATCCAGGCGGAACCGCATAAGTTTGTCATAGTCGCTTTCGTCCCTCGTGGTACGGCTCAGTTCGGGAATCCCAACCGCCTCGGAAAACGCTATCCAGATTTCGGGAATCAAAACCCCTTCAAGATCAAGGCAGACTAAACGCATAACAACACCATAACAAAAAAACGGAAAGAAGTATAGCAGCCTGATATCCTCAGACCCTCCGTTCCCGCTCCGGTAATCTGACATTTTGGGACCATCCGGCTATACTGTTGCCATGGACGATACCCGTAAAATCCCCGCCGAGCCGCGTATCCTTGACCTTGCCAATCCCTTTGGCGCTCCGGTGTATTACCGGGAAACCGTCACCAGTACGATGGATGAGGCCAGGGCGCTTGCCGGCCCGCCGGAATCCCCGTGCGCCGCGGGATCCGCGCCCCACGGTACGGTGATTGCCGCCGGATACCAGAGCGCGGGCCGGGGACGTTCCGGCCGTCCCTGGAACATGGGCAGGGGGGAAAGCCTTCCTTTTACGGTGATCCTCCGTTACCCGGATTTTGCCGCGGTTCCTCCGTGTCTTACGCTGCGGACGGGCCTTGCCCTTTCCCTGGCTATAGAGGATTTTATGGAGGCCGCCGGCCGGCCCGTACCGAACCCGGCCCGGCTTCCCGGCCCGGAAACCCTTGCCGGCCGGGTTCAGGTAAAATGGCCCAACGACATTATGCTGATTCAGGCGGACGGCCGGGGAAAAAAAGCCGCCGGCATTCTTGCCGAAACCGCCGGCATTTTTGCCGAAGCCGCCGGGTCTTCCGGCGGTTCCGGCAACGGAACGGTATACCTTGGCGTGGGGATCAACGTTGCCCAGCGGGATTTTCCCCCGGAACTGGAAAAAAAGGCGTGCAGCATTGCCGGAACCCTGTACCCGGAAATCCCCGGCGCGGCGGGATCCGGCGCGGAAGCCGAGGCCCGCTGTGCCGGGCTTGCGGAAAAACGCTTTGTCCTGCTGGAAAAGGCCATTGCCCGGCTTTACGCCGAGTTGGAGGATTCCGGCGCGGGGGAACCCGGTCCGGAAAAAGCGGCCCCGCCGCCGGGCCGTTATCCGGCGGACAAGGCCGCGACCGGGAATTCCTGGAGGGAACGGCTTTTGCGGCGGCTTTATATGCGGGGAAAACCGGTACGCTTTTTTCCGGGCGCCGCCGGATCGGGCCGTGCCGTCGAAGGGATTCTGGCCGGTGTCGGCGGAGAGGGAGAACTGCTTATCACCATTGACGGGGAAGACAGGCCCTTTATTACCGGCGAACTGGACATATACTAAAAATTTTAACTATATTTAAAATTTTCTTGACAAACGGATTTTTTTTAAATATACTTAAAATATGTTCAACCGGGAATTCTACCTCAAAAAACTTATCGCGTTTCGGGACACGGCTGAATTGATAAAGGTGATTACCGGCATCAGGCGCTGCGGTAAATCGTTCCTTTTGGAACTCTACAGCGATTATTTGACAAGCCATGGCGTCAGGCACGGTTCTATATTGAAAATAAATTTTGAAAACATGGAATGGAGCGGAATAGATTCGGCATCCTCCCTGCACGACTTTGTAAAAAAGAACAAGGCAAAACGGGGAAAAACCTATGTACTCCTGGACGAGGTACAAAAGATCAATGAGTGGGAACGGGCGGTTAATTCCCTCAGACTGGATCGAAGCCTTGACATATACATTACCGGTTCCAATACCTACATGCTCAATTCAAGCCTTTCGACGCTGCTTTCGGGCAGGTATGTGGAAATAAAAATGCTGCCCCTTTCTTTTGCCGAATTTCTTGTATTCACCGGGAAAACCCGGCCCAGGCGTTCCGCCGCGGAATGGTTTGATCGGTACATAACCCAGGGCGGGTTTCCCGGCCTCTTTTCATTTAACAGGGAACCTTCGGAAAGCGGGGATTCTCTTGTCCGGGAATATCTTTCCGGCATTTATAGCACGGTGGTAATGAAAGACATCATCACGATGAATCAGATTCGGGACGTTGATATCCTTGAAAAAATCATTTTGTTTCTTGCCGACAATATCGGCTATCTGGTATCGGCGAAAAAAATCGCCGATTCCCTAACGGCCGCGGGCAGAAA
>JAIROH010000066.1 GCA_031257595.1 Treponema sp.
AATGGCGTAATGAAACAAAGTCCGGGTCACTGCGCAATCCGGCTGTGCCGGATTGCAGCGGAGTTTCCGCTTTGCGGAAACTCCGGCTAAGGTATGGAGGAGTTTTGCCTATGGCAAAACTCCGCTGCAATGTGCTGAAAGCACATTGCGCAGCCACCCCGCGCTGCTTTTTTGTAGGTGTGCCTGCCAAAGGCCCAGCAGTTTGTCGCACTTGTGCGTAAAAACGTATAAAAATTCACGATAGTGAATTTTTATACCGCTCAAACTGCATAAGCAGCCCGTAAATTGGGGTATTTTTGTATGAATATACAAAAATACCCACAAGTGCAACAGGCTGCCAGGCGACACGGACGAAAGACCTTATCCGTTCTTTGATGTAGTCAAAACACTAACGCGGTTGATTTAGAGAGGAATGATAAAACGACGGGATACGGGATTTCTTCTTTATTTCCTTTTTCGACTTCTTCGCCTTTGCGGTTAAACATTCTTCTTCGTTTTTTGTTTCTCCTTCGATAGCAGTGGAGGTATTTTGCCGGTAAAGGTCGTCTTTAGAAAGACAAGTTTTGTCGATTATCCGGCTCTTGTCTCGGCGGTTATTTTTTTCTACGGCTGCAACCTTCGCTGCCCCTGGTGCCACAACCGGGAACTGGTAATGGATTGGAAAAACCCCGGAGGGGGCTTTTCCAATCCGGCCGGCGGAAACGGCGGAAACCGCGTGGATCTTGAAGAGGCCCTGGAACACATTGAAAAACGCCGGAATCTGATCGGCGGGGTCGTCCTCAGCGGCGGGGAGCCCGCGCTTTTTCCCGGCCTTCCGGAATTAATCGCCCGGATCAAGGCCCTGGAGCTCCGGGTAAAAATCGACACCAACGGCATGAGGCCGGACATACTGGAAAAGCTTTTTTCCGATCCCGCGTCCAGGCCCGACTATATCGCGATGGATCTGAAGCTTGCCCCGGAACGCTATACGGAACTGTTACCGGGAACCGCGCCCGGCATTGCCGGAGACGGCGCGGCCTATCCCGGCGAACGGCTTAGGCGCAGCGCGGAGTTAATCCGCCTGTCGGGCATAGCCCACGAATTCCGCAGTCTTGCCCTTCCCCCGCCCTGGTTCGGCGAAAACGACATTGAGGCCCTGGCCCCGCTTGCCGGATCAAGCCCCTGGCATATACGGCCCTTTGTTCCGGGGAACTGCCTTGATCCGGCCTGGGATTTAAGTAACACTGATTAACGGAATGATGTTGTGACAAAAGAAGAAAAAGACGCCGTCGCCTCTTTTCTGGATCTCGCGGGTGATTACCTTGCCGGGGGATACCGGAAAAACAGGACGGCTCCCGAATTTACCGATGATACGATACGGGAGTTTCCGTCACCGGCGGAGCAGGGGCTTCCCGAAACGGTTTCTCCGGCCGACAGCCTTGAAAAAGTGGCGGCGGATATTTCCCGCTGTAACCGCTGCGGACTTTGTTCGACGCGGACCAATACCGTGCCCGGCGAAGGTGTTCCCCATCCGCTTGTGATGGTCATAGGCGAAGGTCCCGGCGCCGACGAAGACGCTACCGGCAGGCCGTTTGTGGGCCGGGCCGGGCAGCTTCTCGACAGGATGCTTGACTCCAAAGGGAAGATAGGCCTTTCCAGAAATAAAAACTGCTATATCGCCAACGTGGTAAAGTGCCGGCCTCCGCAAAACCGCAATCCCCTGCCCGACGAGACGGCGGCGTGTATGTCATTTTTACGGCGGCAGATAACGCTTCTTAAACCCTTACTGATCCTCGCCGCCGGCAATACCGCGGCCAAAGCCCTGCTTGACACGACGGAAGGAATCACCAGACTCCGGGGCAGTTTTACGACATTCACGCTGGGAAACAGGGACATCCCCCTGCTTCCGACCTTTCATCCGAGCGCCCTGCTTCGGGACGAAAGCCTCAAAGTTCCCGTATGGGATGATATGAAAACCATGCGGGCAAAGCTCTGTGAACTGGACGCCGCTTACGCCGGACTTATGGCGGACGCGCCTTTATGAGCGAAACGCATTCGCCGGCATACGTCGACATCATTTTTGATATACCGCTAAAAACAACCTACAGTTACAGGGCCGACGAAAAAGGAGAAGCGGCGCCGGGCAAACGGGCCATGGTTCCGCTCGGAAAACGGGAAGTTCTGGGCTATATCGTCGCCAAACACGCCGGGCCGCCGGCGAACCTTGAAAGCGAAAAGATCAAGACGGTGCGTCGTGTGGTAGACAGGGAACCGGTCTTTGACGAAGACAACGTCGCCCTTGCGCGGTGGATGGCCGCTTACTACCTTTGCGGGCCGGGCGAAGCCCTGGCGGCGATGATCCCGTCGGGAAGACGGGCCGGAACGTATCCGTCCTTTTCCGTCGAGGAACTTTCGGCGGAAAAACCGGAGCTTTCCGCCGAACAGCGGGAAGCTCTGGACGGCATAACGGCGGCCGCGGCGCGTCCGGCGGACGGAACGGCGTATCCGGGCGAAACGGCGTATCCGGGGGCAAAATCCGGCGGAACCGGAACGGCGATGGCCTACCTCTACGGCATTACCGGATCCGGCAAAACCGAGGTTTTTCTCCGGGCGGCGGAAAACGTTCTTGACGCGGGAAAAACAGTGATCTACCTGGTGCCGGAAATTTCCCTCACCCATCAAACCGCGGAGGTAATCGGCCGCCGTTTCGGTTCCGTGGCGGCGACGCTTCATTCGGGGATGACGGGAAGCGAACGGCTGACCGAATGGATGCGCGTCCGCCGGGGAGAGGCCGGCATCGTGGTCGGGCCGAGAAGCGCGGTGTTCGCGCCGCTTAAAAACCTCGGGCTTATCATCATTGACGAAGAACACGACGGATCCTACAAATCGGGAAACACCCCGCGCTATCACGCGCGGCAAATCGCGATGCGCCGATCTTCGCTTGAAGGCGCCCTTTTGCTGATGGGTTCGGCGACGCCGTCGGCCGAGGCGTGGAAGCTGATGAACGATGGAACGATACGGCGTTTCAACCTTTCCCGAAGGCTTTCCGGGGGGGAACCGCCCGAGATCGTCCCGGTGAGCCTTGCCGAAACCGAAGGCTGCCTTACCGCGGAACTCAAGGAAGAGATACGGAAGACCGCCCAAATGGGAAGGCAGACGATTCTGTTCCTCAATCGCCGGGGTTTTGCGTATTTTTACCAGTGCCGTTCCTGCGGTTACGAGCTTAGCTGCAAACACTGCTCGGTATCCCTCACCTATCATAAAAGCAAGGGACGGGCTGTATGTCACTACTGCGGCTACCAGACAAAACCGCCGGAAGCCTGCCCGGAATGCGGCTCCCTGGACGCGGGTTTCCGGGGATTCGGGACGGAGCTGGTCGAAGAAGAAGTCAGGAGCGCGTTTCCCGATCTTCGGGTGCGGCGGGCCGACGCCGACTCGACCTCAAAAAAAGGCAGCCTCGCCGAAATATTGGGTCTTTTCCGGGCGGGAGAAATCGACATACTCCTTGGAACCCAGATGGTGGCCAAGGGCCTTAACTTTCCCGGCGTCCGGCTTGTGGGGGTGGTATTTGCCGACACGGGGCTTCAACTGCCGGACTTCCGGGCAGCCGAACGGACTTTCTCCCTTATCGTGCAGGTAGCCGGCCGCGCGGGGCGTTACTTTCCCGATGGCAAGGTGATTGTTCAGAGTCTCCGGCTTTCCGATCCTGCGATACGCAAAGCCTGCGCGATGGACGTGGAAGGCTTCTTTGCCGCCGAACTGCGCCAGCGTTCCGCTCAGCGCTTCCCCCCCTATTCCCGTCTTATCCGCTTTGCCGTCCGCTCCCGCAGCGAAGAAAAAGCCGACAGGATCGCCGCCGTTCTCGCGGCGCTGGTAAAGCCGATCCTGCCCGCGGACGCGGAACTGCTTGGCCCCGCCGAATGCGCAATCGGCCTCAAGGCGGGCAGTTACCGGCGGCATATACTCCTCCGGGGAAAGGCCATGGGGCCCCTTCACCGGACCGCGTCGCTGCTGCTTGAACGTTACAACCGGCAAAAAGAAACCGGCGTGTATGTTGAGGCCGATGTGGATCCGGTGGACCTTTTGTGACGGTACACGCGCTCGCGAATCAAGACAAAGACTTACAAACCGTTGTTTTTTAAATTTGTAGCGAGGATACTCATCCGTCTAAGGGTTTCCGGTGAAAGAACGTGTTCCATTTTACAGGCGTCCCGTTCCGCCGTGGCGGCGTCGACGCCTACAATGCTTATAAGGAAATCCGTCAGAAATTGGTGCTTTTTCCGTATTGCCGCCGCCCTCTGGGATCCCTTTTTGGTAAGGGTGACATTTTGATAACGTTTGTGCTGAATTAACTCCTGTTCTTCAAGGTTTTTCAGCGCGGTATGTACCGAAGGCTTTGATACGTTCAACCGGGCGGCGATGTCGGTTACCCGTACTTCTCCTTCATCGGAGAGAAAGCTCACCATTTCAAGGTAATCTTCCAAAGATTCAGTCATGGCCCAAGTATGATCCAAAATTGGTTTCTTGTCCATAGCGTTTTGACGAAACATGCGCCCGGCATGGGCGCATATACCGCAAAAAAAATGCAATCGTTTACATTTTTTTCTTGACAAACCGGAAATTCCGGGCGATCCTGTAAAGGAACAAGGAGAATTGTATGCTGATAGGAATTGATCCGGTAATCAGCCCCGAATTGCTTGATACGCTTTTCAGGATGGGCCATGGGGATGAAATCGTCCTTGGAGACGCGTTTTTTCCCGGCGACAGCTTTAATCCGCGGGTAATCCGGGCGGACGGCATCAAAATTCCCGAGCTGCTCGACGGAATTCTGTCCCTGATGAACCTGGATTCGTATGCGGCCCATCCCGTCGTGATGATGAACGTGTCCGCCGGGGACAAACTCGACCCCGAAGTGGAAAAATCGTACCGGGAAGTGATAGACCGGCTCTGGCCCGGCACTCCCGCTACGGAACGGATGGAACGTTTCGCGTTCTACGAACGCTGCAAAAAGGCTTTCGCCGTCGTTATGACCGGCGAAACCAGAACCTACGGCAATGTGATTCTGAAAAAGGGGGTAATTCCGCTGGGTAAAAAAATGTAAACGTTTACATTGCGGCGGTACGGAAATGGGTAAAACGATTCA
Source organism: Treponema sp. (assembly GCA_031257595.1). GTDB lineage: Bacteria > Spirochaetota > Spirochaetia > Treponematales > Breznakiellaceae > JAIROH01. The sequence goes on from JAIROH010000066.1 coordinate 5,123, forward strand.
CGATGTCGCGGTTGCCGCCGGGGTTTCAACAGCCACCGTATCCCGGGCTCTTTCGCGGGACAGCTGTGAAAGGGTGTCGGCGCTTACCCGCGCCCGTATAGCCGGGATTGCCGAAGAATTGGGATACCGGGCCAACCACGCGGCCAGGAGCCTGAAAAAGCGATCGACGATGACCGTGGCCGTACTGGTTCCCGAGCTGACCAACGATTTTTTTATGGAGGTGGCCGAAGGAATTGAACGGGAGCTGGATCGAAACGGCTATACGATGCTTTTGGCGGTGTCCCTCAATTCGGTGGAAGAGGAAAAAAAGCGGATTTCCGCGCTGGCCGATCGTACCGTGGACGGTATGGTTGTGATCCCTTCCGCCTCCGTGGGGGATCATCTCCAGGTTGTGGCGGATCGGGGAACGCCGATGGTGCTGGTCGACCGTATCGTGGAAGGGGCGGAACTGGACGCCGTTGTTTCGGACAACGAAGACGGGGCCTTTAAGCTTACCAAAGCCCTTATTGCCGACGGTTTCCGGCGCATAGCCTTTGTCGGAGGGGATTTGACCGCCTCTTCCGCGCGGGAACGGCTTTCCGGCTACGCGCGGGCATTGGCGGAAGCGGGGATAACCCCGGAACCCGGCTGGATATGCCTGGGGGGGATGCGGGTGGAAGACGGCTACAAACGGATGGAAAGCATCCTTGAAAGCGGCTCTGTCCCCGAAGCGATGGTGGCGGTTAACCTGCTGATCCACCTGGGCATGGAACGTAAACTTTTGGAGACGCCCGCAGGCCCGCGTTCAACCGCCGCCGTTATAGCGGGCTTTGACGAATCCGGCTATACCCCGTTTCTGCCGGCCTGCCGTTATATCGCCGCCCAGAATTCAACGGGGATCGGGAAAAGGGCCGGGGAACGGATACTGGAATTGATAAAAGAAAAAAAAGACCCCGGCAAAAAAAAAGACGGGGAATTTCAGAGGGAAAACGCGGGAAACCGGATTATCCGGCTGCCGGTTACGATAATCCGTCCTTAAGGACGCGCGGCCCGCCGCAAAAGCGGTTTTACGGCAGGCGGGAATTTCGATAGTTTGGAGGGAAAAATGGCAAAGAACCGTTACCGGGGCGCATACCCCAAAATTGGAATCAGGCCGACGATTGACGGACGGCGCGGGCCCTTAAAGGTACGCGAATCACTTGAAGATCAGACCATGAACATGGCCCTGGCGGCAAAAGGTCTTTTTGAAAAAAACCTGCGCTATTCCAACGGCGATCCGGTACAGGTTGTCGTCGCCGACACGACCATAGGCCGGGTCGCGGAAGCCGCCTCCTGCGCCGACAAATTCCGGCGGGAGGGCGTGGACATTACCCTTACCGTTACCCCCTGCTGGTGTTACGGATCGGAAACGATGGACATGGATCGTTCCACGATAAAAGGGATCTGGGGCTTTAACGGTACCGAGCGGCCCGGCGCCGTGTACCTCGCTTCGGTACTGGCTTCCCACGCCCAGAAGGGCCTTCCCGCGTTCGGCATTTACGGCCACGATGTCCAGAACGCCGACGACACGGCCATTCCCGCCGACGTCGAAGAAAAGCTCCTCCGCTTCGGCCGGGCCGCCGTCGCCGTCGCCACGATGAGGGGAAAAAGCTACCTGCAAATCGGCTCCATCTGCATGGGCATAGCCGGCTCAATCATCAATCCCGAATTATTCGAGGAATACCTGGGCATGAGGGTGGAGAGCGTCGACGAAGTTGAAATTATCCGGCGCATGGAAAAAGGGATCTACGACGAGGCCGAATACAAAAAGGCTCTGGCCTGGACAAAAGAACACTGCAAGGAAGGTTTTGACAAAAATCCCCCGGAACTTCAAAAATCCGCCGCGGAAAAAGAAACATCCTGGGAATTTGTCGTCAAGATGATGTGTATCATTAAAGACCTGTTCAATGGCAATCCGAAGCTGCCCAAGGGCTGCGAAGAAGAAATGGTCGGACACAACGCCATCGCCGGCGGTTTCCAGGGCCAGCGCCAGTGGACGGATTTTTACCCCAACTGCGATTTCCCCGAATCAATGCTCAACTCGTCGTTCGACTGGGAGGGCGCCCGCGAGGCCTATATTCTGGCTACCGAAAACGACACCCTTAACGGCGTCGGTATGCTGTTCGGAAAACTGCTGACAGGCAGCGCCCAGATTTTCGCCGATGTGCGTACCTACTGGAGCCCCGAAGCGGTAAAACGCGCCACGGGCTATGAGCTGACCGGCGCGGCAAAGGAATCCGGCGGCTTTATCCACCTTATCAATTCCGGCGCGGCCTGCGTCGACGCATCGGGCGAAATGAAGGACGCAAACGGCAACGGGATCATGAAACCGTTCTGGGAAGTCACCGGGGCGGATCAGAAAGCCTGCCTTGAGGCGACAACCTGGAACGCCGCGGATTCGGGTTATTTCAGGGGCGGCGGCTTTTCTTCCCGGTTCCTTACCAGGGCGGAAATGCCCGTTACGATGATCCGGCTTAACATGGTCAAAGGACTCGGCCCGGTTATCCAGATCGCCGAAGGCTGGACGGTAAACCTCCCCGACAACGTATCGGACATCCTCTGGAAACGGACCGACTATACCTGGCCCTGCACCTGGTTTGCCCCCAGGGTAACCGGCAAAGGGGCCTTTAAGACCGCCTATGACGTGATGAACAACTGGGGCGCCAATCACGGGGCGATTTCCTACGGTCATAACGGGGCGGATATTATTTCGCTGTGCTCGATACTGCGGATTCCCGTCTGTATGCACAACGTCCCGAAAGAGAAGATCTTCCGCCCAAGTTACTGGAACGCGTTCGGCATGGATCCCGAAGGCGCCGACTACAGGGCCTGCGCCGCCCTGGGGCCGCTGTACAGATAAAAGCCATGGAATACGCTATAGCCGTTATTGACATCGGGATGACCAACAAAAAGGCGGCGCTTTACGACGACGCCCTCCGGCAGCTTGACGCGAAATATTGCAACTTCGAGCCGAAGATCGTAGACGGGCTTCCGGCCCACGACCTTGACGCGATGGAAGAATGGTTTATCGACGCGATAAAGGAATTCGCGGCGAAGTACCCGGTCAGGGCCGTAGCGGTTTCCACCCACGGGGCGACGTTTGTATGTCTGGGGAAGGACGGAAAGCCCGCCCTTCCCTGCCTGTACTATACCCACGAACCGGGCGATGATTTTTACGACCGTTTTTACCGGCGCTTCGGAAGCCCCGAAGCGCTCCAGCGGCAAACCGGAACGCCGGCCTTCAGGGCGATGATCAATCCGGCAAAGGGGATCCTGTTCGCCCAGGAACGGTTCCCCGCGGCGTTCAAAAACGTTACCGCCGTACTCCCCTACCCCCAGTACTGGGGATTCCGGTTTACGGGAAAAACGGGGAAGGAAAGCACGTACATGGGGAACCACACCTATCTGTGGGACCAGATCGACAATACGCTGTCGTCGGTTGCCCGGGACCTGGGCGTCGCGCCGCTGATACCCGGCGGGGCTTCGGCCGAAAGCGGAACGGGCGATTCTGCGGATACCCATGACCAGCGCGGCGGGAACGATCAAAACCGCGGGAACGATCAAAACCGCCGAAACGGCCTTTCCAATTCATGGGATGTTCTTGGAACGATAACGGAGGAATTTGCCCGGAAAACCGGCCTCGCGAAAAATACGATTGTAACGATGGGGATACACGACTCCAATTCCGCCCTGCTGCCCCATTTCGCGAAAAAAGGCGAATCCGGTTTTATACTCAACTCAACCGGAACATGGTGCGTGATTATGAACCCGGTAAAAAAATACGGCTTTGCCCCGGACGAGCTTGGCAAGGTTGTGTTTTTTAACATTTCCGCGTTCGGGACGCCGGTAAAAACGGCGATCTTCCTCGGCGGGCAGGAATTTGAAACCTGGTCAAAGCTTATCGTAAAGCGCCACGGACAAAAAGATTTTCCCGGCTGGGACGAAGCGCTGTACCGGTCGATACTCGCGGAAAAACGGCTCTTCCTGCTTCCCGAGCTGACGCCGGGTTCGGGTCAGTTCCCCTCGTCAACGGCGCGGATCGTTGAGGACGGAACGGCGTATCCGTTTGACGCTATAAAAAACGTCGTGGAAAATTCCTGCGCCGGCCTTCCTCCGTGTTTCGCCGATTATCAAACGTCGTTTGCCATTTTAAGGATATCCCTGGTGATGCAGACCCTTACGGCGCTTGAACGGGCCGGCCTACAAAAAGGCAGGGACGTGTATACCGAAGGCGGCTTCCGGCGGGACGAATCCTACAACCGTTTGCTTGCTTCCGCGCTGAACGGCAACAGGGCTTTCCTTACCGATATCGCCGAGGCGACCGCCCTGGGCGCGGCGATGACGGCAAAAATGGCCCTGAGCGGAAAAGCGCTTGACGAACTTGCCGGAGATTTTGAGATAACATACCGGGAACAGGAAAAATCGGATATTCCCGAATTATTTTCGTACCGGGAAGCGTGGCTGGCCGAAGCCGAAAA
>JAIROH010000075.1 GCA_031257595.1 Treponema sp.
TCACTATCAGCACCATGCGGCTTACCGATTTTAACGATCATTCCAAATATACCTATACCATTCCCCATGATGAATGGCTCCATGTACGGGACAACATTTTCGATCCTTCGAATTGGGAAAAGGTTTCTGTATCCGAATGACCATTACCATTGACTGCCGCATGATAAAAGCCGGAAGCGGCATAGGGGTATATCTGCGGGAATGTCTCAAATGGATACTGGATTCTCCCCACTCTTTTTTACTCCTGGGCTCCGAAAAAAGATTGAAAGAAGCCGCCGGGGGAAGAGAAAATACCTGTGTCCTTGAATGTACGGCAAAGCCCTTTTCCCTCCGGGAACTTTGTTGTTTTGGTTCCGGTGTTTTAAAAAAAATAAACAATACTGATCTTTTTTATTCACCCTTCTTTAACGTACCCGCCGGCATTAACATACCCGTATTCACGACGATTCATGACATAATTTTCCCCGACATGCCGGAACTGAGCGGAAGGCTCGGCCTTAAGGCCAGAATGTATTTCTACCGGCGGGCTTACAGGGTTTCAAAAAAAATTTTTACCGTGTCGGAATTTTCAAAATCAAGAATACAATACCATCTGGGTTACGACAAACCGCTTGTTGTTACCTATAACGCGGCCCAGTCCTACCTTTCGGAACCGTTCTCATATCTTCCTCCCAAAAAAGACATCATCCTCTTTATCGGGAACATTAAAAAACACAAGGGCCTTTCCTGTCTTCTTGAAGCCTTTCTTGAAGCGAGAAAAGAGGGGCTTACCTCCAAACTGGTTATTGCAGGCGGCGCGGAAAACTTCAGGTCCAGGGATTCAGGCATCATGGAACGCGCAAACGACCTTGACGGAGAAGGGGTGGAATTCACCGGCTTTATTCCCAATGAAAGGCTCAAGATCCTTCTTGCGGAAGCGGCGCTCCTTGTGCAGCCATCCCTGTATGAGGGTTTCGGCTACCCTCCCCTGGAAGCCATGGCCGTGGGAACGCCGGCCCTCATTTCGGATATACCCGTGTTCCGGGAAATATACGGGGCCTTTCCGGTTACCTTCTTTAAGGCCGGGGACTCCGGGGATCTGAAAGAAAAGCTTCTCTCCCTCCTTCTAAACAAAAAACCCCAAAGACTCTCCCTATCGCCTGATTTGGCGGAAAAATACAGCTTCAAAAAAACAGCCGGAATAATCCTTGAGGAGCTGGAAAAACCGTGAAAACCGCCATAGTCCATTACTGGCTTGTCAACATGAGGGGGGGCGAAAAAGTTCTGGAGGCTCTTCTCGAGCTCTACCCCCAGGCGGACATCTATACCCATGTCTACGATCCGAAAGCGGTTTCGCCCCTTATCAACTCTCATCGTGTGTATACCTCCCGTATCAACTGGCTTCCTTTCGCGAAAAAACTCTACCAAAAATACATGCCCCTCATGTCTAATGCGCTTACAGAATTTGACCTCCGCGGCTACGACCTGGTTATTTCAAGCGAATCGGGACCTGCCAAAGGAGTGGTACCTGATCCCGACGCGTATCATATATGTTTCTGCCACAGCCCCATGCGCTACCTGTGGGATATGTACCATGAATATTTTAAGGGCGCCGGCGCCATAACCCGATTTTTTATGAAACGTCTGATTCCTTCGCTGCGAATATGGGATGTTACATCGGCAAATTTGGTTGACCGTTTTATCACCAATTCCCGTTATGTGGCAAAACGGATCGGACGATACTACAACCGGGAAGCCGAGGTGGTTTATGTTCCGGTGGATACGGAATTCTTTTCCCTTTCGGAGCGCCGCCCGGAGGACTTTTACCTTTTCTTTGGGCAGCTTGTGGATTACAAGCGGGCGGACATCGCCATCGAAGCCTGCGTACAGTCGGGCAGGAAACTCGTGGTCGCGGGCTCCGGTAAAAAAGATACCCGCCGTTACGGTAAATCGGGACTGGTACGATTTTTGGGCCGGGTCAGTGACGAAGAAATAAGAGGGCTGTTTTCCCGGGCCAGGGCCCTGCTCTTTCCGGGCATAGAGGATCTGGGGCTTGTTCCCATCGAGGCCAACGCCGCGGGATGCCCGGTCATCGCCTTCCGCAAGGGCGGCGCCCTGGACACGGTTAAAGAAAACGTGACGGGCCTTTTTTTCGACGAACAAAACGCCGCTTCCCTTATCAGGGCCATGGATCGCTTCGAAGCGTCGGAAGAAAACTTTAAGAACCGGGAGGCCTTTACCGCCCAGGTCGGGCAGTTTTCCAAAGAGGCCTTTAAGGAGCGGGTTTCCCGAATAATAGCGGAACGCCGGCGGATATAACCTGTAAGCCAAATATGTGCGGCGGGTCGGCCGAATCTCCGTCCCGCAGCAACCCGAACCTACCTTGGAAACAATCTAAACCCAATCGTTACAATTATCCCGAACGAGTCGGGATATTGCGCCTTATGTGCCGCGCTAAAACCTTTATAATAGGAATAAACGACGCCGGCCTCACCAAACAGTTCAAGGGGAAAATTGGCGAAAGTATGATTTGCCCCCACCTTGACGATATGGAGCCACTGATACGCCCCGTCATGAAGAAACCGCTTGGTAATTGAACCACGATTGTCGGGATCCAGTTCGGAGCGGTAATTGCTCCCGTCTACGGCATCATCTCCATGGTCGGCTCCGTGGCGTATCATCTGGTATTGAACATGAACGCCGGTACTCGGCACAGGCATGGTTTCAATTCTGAGAAGAATTTCATCCGAATTGGGCGGAAGATAATAACCCAACCCGACCCCGTTGTTGGTATAGGACGTTTCATAAGGGTGGCCGCTATCTTTGGCAAGCCACGGCGCGTAAATTCTGGTGTGGGTATAGGTATAAGGTTCTATTTTGGTGTAGCTTAAGCGAACGGAAGCAAAAGGAAGCCAGGGGAAAACGGCCTTGATCCCCCCCTGGAACGCGAACATATGCCGGTCAAGCTTGAAAATCTTTGAGGCCGACGCGACCTCTATTTCATCAAGGTACGCCGAAAACCACAGCGCCCCTACGCCGGGGTACTGGCCGCGGATGTTGAAAAACAGGCCCATGTTGTCGTAGTCGCCGATGTTGTACTGATAGAGAAAATTATTGTTTATTGGGAAGATGTAGCCAAGCTCAAAGCGTTTGGGCCATACGACGGAGCTTCCCACGTCAATGTGCAGATAATTTTTATAATTAAACTCCAATTGTTCTATAGAAAAAGCGTTTTGAAAGTTCCAGGCGGATCCGGTTCCTTCGGAATTGTAGTACTCCAGAACTCCCGTCAGGGAAGAAAAGGCAAACCAGGACACGGGATTAAACGTCGCCTCAAGGGCCAGAAACGGCTGGGCATAGCGGTTAAAAGCAAGGCTGCTCCCTTCCGTCATCGCGCCCCATTCCCGTCTAAGCCTGCCGAAACGCATGGTAAGGGCGCCGTCAAACAATACCCCTGAAAGTTCCGATTGAAGGCTGGAACCGATTCCCCTGGAACCGGGCCATTTTTCAAGGCCGCCGGCGGTCAGTCCCGCGGTACCAAAGACAAAACCGTCCCATTCTTTCTGAAAGGTATAGGGAAAAAACGCAGGGGATTCACCGTACACTTTGATTGGCTGATTGATATAGGAGCCTTTGTTGACAAACCCTTTATAATATGTATCATAGGTTCCCAGATAATCCCGGGGCGCCCTTATTAACCCCCCGCTAACGGTAACGTCAAACGACAGGCGCTCCCCTACATCACCGTCCAGATAAAGACTTGCCCAGTCGTTAGTGCCCCAGACAGCGTCTTTTTCTTTGGTATAATATCCCCCTGAAACAACCGATTTAATCCCTACTCCGACGTCGCCGGAAAACCAGTTTTCCCCCTGGCTGTTGCGGGTCTCGAAACGGTAGGCCCCCCGCTTAAAATCCATTCCCGGGCGGCCGTTACCCAAGCGCTGCCGCGCGTCTTCCAGGACCGACCTTTCGGTATCGCTGAGCTTTTCCGGGAAACCGAGGATTGTGTCAATCGCGTCGATAACCTGCGCTCTGGAATAGGGTTTAACCGCCGGAAGAGGATCAACAAGTCCACGCAGCTGGGCCTGTTCCAAAATGTAATAAACAGGATTATCCAACGGTACCGAAATATGGGTTTGGGCAAAAAGGACGCCGGAACCCAGACATACAAACAGCGGTAACATCCGTAACTTCATGTACATTATTATTGTTGAAATCCTCCGAAATGTCAACTATAATAAAATACAATGAAAATGACAGGTAAGCTGCTCCCCGTCCTGCTGTGTATACATGTTCAGACGCTTTTTCCGCTTCCGCCGCAAAAACTCTTGTACAGTGATGATTGGGCCTACGAAGCCCTGTCGATCCTTTCACGGGAACAGAGAATTGTCTTTTTTGCCGATTCGGTGATCACTGTGGCCCAAATGCGGGACTGCCTCGACGCGATTGACGAGGAAACCCTTTCGGAAAGCGGGAAAGTACTTTTAAGGCGGCTTGAGGCATACCTCGCGAGTTCTCCGTGGATCAGCGCAAAATCCGGCGCCCTCAGCGCGGGAATCGACATAGCCGTTCAGGGTGAAACCTACTGTAAAAGTTCTCCCGACATCCCCTGGATACACGACTATCACAGCAGGAATCCCCTCCTGCAGATGCCGGCAAACATCTCCCTGGGACCGTATATAAGCCTTGAACTGGTACCCTTTGCCGGCCAAAACGAATACGCCGCTTCTCTGCATAACAATTACGTCAACATTCCCTATGATCCGGTACATCAGTTCGATATACACTTTCCCCGGCGTTCCTACCTCAGTGCCGGAATCCCCTTCGGCGAAGCTTCGGGGATTCATTTTGCCATAGGCATCGGAGAGGATTTTCTGGGCAGAACCAGGACGGGGAGCGTTATTCTTTCCGATTACATGAACAAAGTTACCTATGCCCGGCTTTCCCTCTATTCGCCGTCGATAAAATACGCCGCCGAGATAAAGCAGTTTGAAGTAAACAAATACCTGTATATGCATTATCTCCATGTCCGGCCCCACAGGATTTTTTCCCTGACCTTTACCGAGGGGGTCATGGTCAACGCTCCCCTTGAGCTTCGTTTTCTTAACCCGACAACGGTTTTTCACGGTTTTGAATCCTATAAAACATACGATGATTATAACGACGAACTGAATATTACCGATCCCCGAATAACCGATCCAACCGGCGGATCCCGGATCGGTTCGTACTTCGGCGTAAAAATCGAATTCCAGCCGGTTAAGTATCTGCGTTTCTACGGCCTCTTTGCCATGGATCAGCTCCAGTTGGGCATAGAAAAAGACAATTGGTCCGACGACCTTACCCCGGACGCCCTGGCTTTCCAGGCGGGAACAGAACTGTCCGTTCCCGTTTCGGGAGGGTATTGGAATTTTGGCCTGGAAGGGGTATATACCTATCCCTATATGTACGTGCTGCACAACAAAAAATGGTCGTTTGTAAAGGAATATCCGGAAATCGACAACATGACCGTCCGCGATTGGGTCGGCAGTCCCTTCGGTCCGGATACCATAGCGGGGACATTTTGGACCGGTTACGCGTCTTCCCGCTGGTCCCTGACCTTTTCTTTTGTTTTCGCGGCCCAGGGAGAGCGCTCGGGAACGGATATTTTCGATACAACCAATTATTGGCCGACCCCGGCGGTATACGACGTGGTAGTTCCCCCAACGGGGATCCCGGTTTACACCGCCACGGCAGTTCTTCTTTGGGAATGGACGCCCAGAGAATGGATACACATACGGTTTGAGCCGGGATACCGTTTTGTCAACAACAGCGGTCATGTCAGGGGACAAAAGGCCTATGGCTTTGAGGCGGCTCTTTCGGTCAAGTTTGTTCCGGCAATGCTTAAAACTTATGAATTTAACTGAATATGAGATCTGGTACCGGAAACGTTACCGGAGAACCAGTTCCACCCGCTACACAACGTTCATGATCATTGCCGATCTGATCGCGCTTATATTTTCATTCGGGGTCGGTTTTTTCCTGGTAAACCTCTACGACATGAGCGCCATCAATTTCCGTTCTTTTGTCAACTACTGGCCCTATCTTCCCATATTCATCCTTGTTTTCTGGATAGCGGGCCGCCTCTATCCCGGAGCGGCCCAGGCTCCGGCGGAAGAACTACGGCGTTTTACCGAAACATCCGCCATAGTTCACGGCGGCATTATCATCTCACGATATATAGAGGACCTTGAATTTGACGCCATATCGATGGCGTTTATACTCAGCTTTATTTTTTCGGCGTTGATCCTGCTTGTCTGCCGTTCCCTAATGCGATCTTTTTTGTTTGTAACAAAACTGGGAAGTATCCCCGCGGTGGTATTCGGCGGCGGCAGTACCGGGCGCGTGATTATAGACCGCCTTCTTCAAAGCAAAACCACCGGATACACGCCGGTTCTTATTCTTGACGATGATCCCTCGGCGGAAGATGAATACCGGGGCATTCCGGTTATACACGATACATGCATCGGACCGGAAATCGCCGCCCTTTTTCACATCCGCATGGCGCTTGTCGCGCTGCCCGAGCTGAGTAAAAAACACCTTTCCGTGCTTATCAACAATTCCGTTTCCGCCTTCCGCTACCGCGTCATTATACCCGCGGTTTTCAGCAATACCGGAATGAGCGTCCGGGATTTTGGCGGCATCCTCGGTATCGCGAGTACCAACCGCCTTAACATGTTCTGGAACCTCTGGATTAAACGCCTGTTCGACATTGTTTTGGTTCTTGGCGGGGGAATCATTATTCTGCCCTTTCTTCTGGTGACCGCCCTGTTGGTAAAGTTAAGTTCTCCCGGCCCGGTACTGTACGGCCATACCCGGATAGGCCGCGGAGGCCGTTGTTTCAAAGCCTATAAATTCCGCTCCATGTGCGTGGACGCCGACGAACGCCTTAAGGCGCTTCTGGAATCCAATCCTCTCCTTCATGAGGAATGGGAAGCGAATCATAAACTCAAGGATGATCCCAGAATAACCCCCATCGGAAAACTGCTTCGGCGCACGAGCCTTGACGAATTCCCCCAGCTTATCAATATTCTCAAGGGGGAAATGAGCCTGATCGGACCGCGGCCCATTGTGGATGCGGAAAGAAAAAAATACGGAGAACATTTTCACCGGATATTTTCCGTACGGCCGGGTCTTACCGGACTGTGGCAGGTTTCCGGCCGTTCGGACACGGATTATGCGGAGCGGGTTTCCCTTGATACATACTATCTTGAAAGCTGGTCTCTTTGGCTTGATTTCTGGATACTGTACAAAACCGTTGGAGCCGTTATCAGGGGCAAGGGGGCGTATTGATGAACAACAAATTTATCCTGGCGTTCGCGTTTTTTATCTGCGGGTTTTCCCTTTTTGGTCAGCTTCGTTCCTTTAGTAATATTTACCCGGGACTTGGCGCCGAACAGCGTGAAAAGGCTTTTTCATCGGAAGGCCTGAACTTTTCGGGGAAGGGTTCAGGAGGCCTCAATATTCTGCCGCTGACTTCGGGAAATCCGGAAATCGCCTCCCGCATAACCGGAAAAAACCCGTCGTATATCGTGGAATCCCTGCGGGTTATTTCCGGGAAACAGACCGGATTGCTTTCGATCTACAACGCGCTCGGTAAAATCCGCGGCCTCAAGGGAAGGCTCTACCACTCTTTCACCAGGGACAAAGACATACCGCTTTTTGAAGACGCTACCCGGATTGAAAGTCCCAGGCGGATGAACGCGGTAAACGATCCGCCGCCTGCCGCCGTGGTACCCGCTTCTGAAACATTTTACGCCCGTCTTAAAGACGTCAACTTCGGCAACTGTTATTACAGGATAGCCTTGTTGTCAAACAACCGCAGCATCCTCTGCGATTTGGAAAATTTCAAAACCATTTATTACGGATTTTTTCCCGTAATGAAAGAAAACAACTTTACCGCCCTCCTTTACGTTGAGCCTGTCGCCGAAGGACTTTTGATATACAGCGTTTCCGCCGCGGAAGTATCCGATTTTGTGGCCGGCAAAATCGACATACCCAGCGCCCTTAAGAAACGGCTTGACGTGATAATCGGCTGGATGCTTGACGGCATCGGGTGACATTTCTATTGAACGTTGACACAGGCAATCCGGACTGTTGACACAAAAAGCAAAAACAGGTAGAGTTTTGGCAACAGCCTGTTTCAAAACCGGCGTTTTGAAACAGGCTTTCCGCGGCTGTCGTATAACGGCTATTACCCCAGCCTTCCAAGCTGGAGACGTGGGTTCGACTCCCAT
>JAIROH010000152.1 GCA_031257595.1 Treponema sp.
CCCTCGACGAATACAACGCCCAAACCGCCGCGGGCCTGAGCGAGCTTCTTGAAAAAACGGTCAGCAAACCCTGGAAGGGCGAGGCGATGGTTCCCGGCAGGGTCGGCGGAACCTGGCGCGCCGTTATGACCGAAGATCCGAAAAGTTTTAACCATCTTGAGGCCGAGCAGGATTCCGCCACCGGTAGCATTGTCGGGGCTACCCTTGACGTCCTGGTGGACTACAACATGGCTGTCCGTGAATGGATCCCCCGACTCGCGTTTTTCGAGGTGGACGTTGACGAAGCCGCGGGGAAACTCGACGTAATCTATACCTTGAGGGAGGGCCTGTACTGGAGTTACTACGGCACGAGCCGCAGGGTCCCCGTCACGAGCGACGACGTGGTATTCTGGTACAACGAAATATCCGGAGATCCGGCCATGGGGAGTTCCGGGTATTATCAGCAGTTTGTCGTTATGGAAGACGGAAGCGAAGCCCACGTGGATATCGAAAAACTTGACGACCGCCGCTTTGTGTTCCATTTCCCCCGGATTGTCGCGGATCCGCTTCTGGCAACAAATATGGACTTTGGCCCCCGTCATGTATACGAGCCGGCAAAAAAACAGGGCCGGGCGCGGGACATTTTCGGGATAGACACGGATCCCAAAACAATCCCGTCCCTGGGCAGATCTTTTATTACCGAGTATACCCAGGGCCAGCGGATCGTGTTTACCCGGAATCCGGATTTCTGGGAGCGGGATTCAAACGGCGTTTCGATTCCCTACTACGAACAGGAGATTATCCGGATCATCCCCGACGAAAATACCCAGAAGCTGCTGTTCCTGAACGGGGAAACCGAATCGTACTTTCTGCGGCCCGAAGACGTTGACGAAATGGTAAACAGGGAACAAAACATCTATACGGTTTTTAACGCGGCGGGGAGCCTCAACGCGGCGTTTTGGACTTTTAACCAGAATCCCAAATGGAAGGACAGCCCCAAATACGCGTGGTTTACCAAAAAAGAATTCCGCCAGGCGATGAGCTGCCTCCTCAACAGGGACAGAATTATCGCCCAGGCTTACCGGGGTCTTGCGGAAAGCAAACTTGATTTTTTCCCGGCCCCCAACCGTTTTTACAATCCCTCCATCACCAATGACTATACCTACGATGTAAAGCGGGCGGGGAACCTTTTGCGGCAGGCGGGGTTCCGCGTTGAAAAAGGGGGGCTGAAAGACGAGGCGGGTAACCCCGTGGAGTTTGACCTTACGATCCGTTCGGAAAATACCGTTTACAGCGACATCGCGTCGATCATCATGGACGAGCTTTCCAGGGCCGGGATAAAGGTTAATATCCGGGTCGTGGATTTTCAGAAGATGGTGGAAGCGATGTTTACAAGCTTTGAATGGGATTCGATGCTGATGGGCCTTTCCGGGGCGAATATCTGGCCTTCCCAGGGAAGCAATGTCTGGCCTTCGTCGGGGAACCTCCACATGTGGTACCCCAACCAGGAAAGCCCCGCGACGGAATGGGAGGCGCGTATCGACTACCTGTACAACGAAGGCCGCTATACCGCGGACGATGAAAAGGCAAAACCGATTTGGGACGAATACCAGAGTATTCTGCTTGAAGAGCTTCCGGTGATCCACCTTTTCAGGAGCCGCAGTTTTCTTGCCGTCAACAACCGCTGGGATTTTACCAATCTTTATTTTGACAACGAAAACAGCGCAAAAGCTGATTTTATTTTTTCAAAATAAATGCCGGCCCGGATCGTTCCGCAAAAAATCTTTTCTCCGTTTTTTTATCTCAGACGAAAATTCCCCCTTCTCTTTTACATCGCCGGCCGTTTTTGTACGATGTGCGTTATGCTGTTCCTGCTGGGTTTCGCGATCTTCGGCCTTATGGAACTTGCCCCGGGGGACATTGTGGACCAGATCATGCTGCGGCAGCTTTTCAGCGAAACCCAGGGCCGCGCTTCGGTAAACCAGGAAAACTTTTCGATGGAACAGCTTGAAGCGCGGCGGGCCGAGCTGGGTCTTGATCAACCGTTTTATATTCAGTACTTCAAATGGCTTGGCAGGGTTTTTCTTCATCACGATTTGGGACAGAGTCTTATTTCCAGGGCCCCGGTTTCGTTCCTTATCGCGTCGCGGCTGGGCAATTCGGTTTTGCTCAACGTGATCTCCCTTGCGCTTATCACGACGTTTTCGTTTGTCCTGGGAGTGTACTTTTCCACCAAGGCCGGAACCAGGGCGGATCTCGCCGTTACGTTTTTTGCCCTGGTTCTCCACGCGTTTCCGGGGATACTCCTTCTTATACTGCTGCAGCTTTTCGCCTACGTTACCGGCCTTTTCCCGATAACGGCCTATCCCCCGTTTCCGTTTTCCTCCGCGCCGGGACGTTTTGTGTTTTCCTACGCCCACCACATCTTTCTTCCGCTGCTGGCCTCGTTTTTGGGCGGCATAGGAAGCACCCTGCGGATGATCCGGGCGACGATGCTGGATCAGCTCGGCCAGCCGTACATCACGAGCCTCCGTTCACGGGGCATTGGGGAATGGCGG
This sequence comes from Treponema sp., assembly GCA_031257595.1. GTDB lineage: Bacteria > Spirochaetota > Spirochaetia > Treponematales > Breznakiellaceae > JAIROH01. Next base: position 2,538 of record JAIROH010000152.1, read on the forward strand.
GTATACTTTAACCACGCGTTCCGCAACACCCTTAACCCCTACATCACCGGAAGCGCGAACCTTCTGGCAAGCCTTTTTTCCGGCTCCCTGATCCTCGAAATTATTTTCGCCTACCCCGGTATCGGAAGGCTCATGTACGAAGCGGTAATGCAGGAGGACATCAACCTCGTTCTGGCAAACATCATGTTTATCTCCGCCCTGGTGCTTGTCGGCATGATGGCGGCGGACATAGCCCTGGCCCTGGTGGATCCCCGGATCCGCTACGGGAAGGAATAGCATAAGGATGAAAACATGCGGAAGTTTCTGCGTTACCTGAAATCCCGTCCGTCCGGAATGGCATCCCTCATCCTTATTGTCGTTTTGTATGCGATGATGATCTTCGCCGAATTCATCGCCCCCTATTCGCCTGTCACGTCGTTTGAATCCATGACCTACCATCCGCCGAACCTCCGTTTTGCCGGTGGATTCAAGGCCCAGGAAGCCAGGGTCGCCAACACGGTAAGCTGGAAGTACACCCGTATCAGGGGCCTTTACGCGCCGGTCCGCTTTTTCGCCAAAGGGGAACCTTACCGGCTCTGGGGAATCATCCCGATGGAGCGCCACCTTTTTACCACCGGCCCGGCCGCGTCCGGCGGTTCGGCAGGCGGCGCGGCTGGTGTAACGAATGACGGCGCGGCCTACCCGATCTTCCTGATGGGGGCGGACAACCTTGGCCGGGATCTGTTTTCCCGGATTGTATACGGCAGCCGCATCTCCCTTACGATAGGCTTTATCGCCACCGCGATATCCCTGACCCTGGCGGTTCTTTTCGGCGGCCTTTCCGGTTATTCCGGCGGCGCCGTCGACTGGGCCGTTATGCGCTTCTCGGAATTTTTCATGCTTATTCCGGGGCTGTACCTTATCCTGTTTCTCCGTTCCCTTTTGTCAACAAGGATGGATCCGGGCCAAACCTATATGATGATAACGGTCATCCTTTCCCTGGTGGGCTGGCCCGGATCGGCCAGAACGGTACGGGGCCTGGTACACGCCGTCAAGCGGGAAGAGTTTGTCCAGAACGCCCGGCTGGAAATGGTTCCCGCCCCGGTGATTGTCGTATCACACATCATTCCCCAGATAGCAAGCCTTCTTATCGTAAGCGTCGCCCTTTCGATACCGGGTTTTATCATGACCGAGACGACCCTGTCCTATCTTGGGCTGGGCATTGTGGACCCCGCGGTAAGCTGGGGTTCCCTTATCAAGCGCGACGTTACCACGCTGGGTAACCTTATGGCCTACCCCTGGCTGCTTGGCCCGGTCTGGTTCCTCCTCGGCGTCACCCTGGCTTTCAATTTCCTCGGCGACTGCCTCCGGGATTTTTTCGATCCCTATCATACGATATTCGGAAAACGAAAAACGAAGTCCCGCCCTTCCGCCTCCCCTCCGCGTTCCGGCCGTTCCGCGCCCGCCGCGCGTGTTCCCGCCTCCTCGCCGCTTCCCGATCATCCGGCGCGGGGCTTTCCGCTCCTTGAAGTCCGGGATCTTTCCGTGAATTTTTCCGTCCTCAGGGGGCCGGCGGCGATAACGGTGCGGGCCGTGCGGGGAGTGTCTTTTACCGTGGAACGGGGCGAAACGGTCGGCATAGTCGGCGAAAGCGGTTCGGGGAAGTCGGTCGCTACGTCGGCGATACCGGGCCTGCTGCCGGCAAACGCCGGGGCCGCCGGCTCGATTTTATACGAGGGGACGGAACTGCTTGGCGCGGATACGGAAACCCTCAGACAGTACCGGGGAAAGAAAATCGGCATGATCTTTCAGGAACCGGGGCGGAGCTACGATCCCCTCCAGAATATGCGGAGCGTCTTTTTTGAAACGTTCAGGAATACCGGCGGCGGGATAGACAGGGCCGCCGCGGACAAAAAGTCCGCCGCGGACAAAAAGTCCGCGACTTTGCTTGCCGAGGTCGGCCTTGATCGGGGCGCCGAACGGCTTTCCAATTTCCCCCACCAGTTTTCCGGGGGCCAGCTCCAGAGAATCGGCATCGCGCTGGCCCTGGCCCAAGGCTGCGAGCTTCTTATCGCCGACGAGCCGACGACGGCGCTGGACGTAACGATTCAAAAGCAGATTATGGAGCTGTTAAAATCACTGCAAAAATCCCGCCCTCTTTTCGGCTCTTCGGACAAACCTCTGTCGGTTATCTTTATAAGCCACGACATAGATCTCGTGGCGGACATTTCAAACAGAATCATCGTCATGTACGGGGGCCTGGTGATGGAAAGCGGCCCCGCGCCGGAGATAATGTCCAATCCCCGCCATCCCTACACAAAGGCCCTCCTCGCCGCGTCGCCGGTTTTGGGAAGCCACTACTCAAAGGCCCGGCTTTCCGTGATTCCCGGCAAGGTTACCGATCCCGCGCGGCCGGAGCCGGGCTGCCCTTTCGCCCCCCGCTGCCCCCGCGCCGCGCC
>JAIROH010000227.1 GCA_031257595.1 Treponema sp.
CTTGTTCTGACCACCGTTCATAATAACCAAAAAAGCGTACAAATAGATCTTTACAAGAGCTATACCAAGTCGATGGCCGACGCTTTGTACATCGGGAGCCTTGTCGTAGAAAATTTAAAGCTTGCGGCAAAAGGAGAACCGTCCATAGAACTGGTTATTTCCGCCACCGCCGACGGGGTAATTGCCGCGGAATCCTTCGATCTGGGAAATCCGTTCGGGGAACATCAGCATCTGAGTCTCCATCTGAAATCTTTTGAGGAAGACGCCGGGGATTATTCGGGCTTTGACATTGAGGGATCCGGCGGCGGGCTTTACGAAAAGTCCACCACGATAAGGGACGCGGATGACCATCAACGAAAATTCCCCTGGGTGGTTCTTGTTGTTATAGCGATCGTCGTTGCGCTTCTTGGCCTTGGCCTGTGGTACTTTTTGTTCAGCGGCCGGGGACTGCCGGGGCGCTTCGGCCTTCCCTGGCAGTCCGAAAAAGCCGTAACCGAACGCCCCGAACCCGCGCCCGTGGCGGAACAGCCCGCGGCAAAACAGCCGGAAACCGCCCGGACAGAGGCTCCGAAACAGCCCGTTTCGGAGCCTCCGGCAAGCCAGGCGCGGCAGGCAGGGGTAATTGATACCCCGCCCAGGGCACAGGGCGCCGCCCCGGCGCGGCAAAGGCGTAATGCGCCGGTTTATTCGTTTAATGTGCCGCAAACCATCCCTCCCGGAGGAATCGTCTACAGAATACGCTGGGGCGATACCCTTTGGGACATTTCGGAGGCCTTTTATCGTAACCCCTGGCTTTACCCCACTATTGTGCGGCACAACCGAATCCGCAACCCGAATCTTATCGTTTCAGGAACCGAAATTACCATTCCTGTACGCTAACGGTTCCGTCCGGGGGCGGGACGAGCCTCCTTTGCCGTACAAGACCGCTTTTTCAAAATTTGCCGGTTTGAAAAAATCTCTTTTGAAACAGAGCCTGCTCCGCGCCGTTTTGCTTTTTTCAAGTCTTGTTTCCTGCGCCGCCGCTCCGGCAAAGGAAGCCCCTCCGGATCCTTCGGTTTTTTACCAGGCATTGAAGGCCGAAAGCCGGATGGACGTGGTACGGGCCGCGGAATTGTATGAAAAAGCCCTTGACAGCCCCTCGTTCAAGATCCGCAGGGAGGCCGCCAGGGAACTCGGCGCTCTGCTCCCGCTGCTTCCCGAACCGGAAGAACAGGCAAAAAGAATCCTCAAATGGCTTGAGAAGATCAAAAAAAACGAAAAAAAGAAAGGCGAACAGGCGAGGGAAGTGTCCGAGTCGTCTTTTGTCTATCTAAGGGCTTCCGCGCTCTATGTCACAGGCGGCTACGAAGAACTTGCCAAATTATACGCCGGAAAAACCCTTTCGCCGCCGGAAAAATTTTTTGTGATCCTTTCCCGGCTGGAATCGCCGCGTCTTGAAGAAGTACGGGACTTTATCTACGTTCCCCGGGGTCCTTCGGCCGACACGGCCCGCGGGCAGGACGAGCTTGTAAACAGGCTGCTGCAGGAGTTTGCCCGGCGGAATTTTGCGCTTCCCGAAGCGGATTCCAGAGCGGCGACGGGGCGTTTTGCCCTGACCGCGAACGACTACGACGAAGCCCTGTCGTGGTTTCTGGCCGCGCTGGAACTCGACAAAGCGCTCTTTTTCCGCCATCCGGGCCTTTTAAGCGACCTTGGCCGGGCCTATCAGGGCGTTCCTTCAAAGAGGGCGGAAGGACTGGCGCTTTTCGGCGAATGGGAAACGGTTTTAGGGCGGGAACCGGCCGCTCTTGCCGGAAACCTCAGCTTCGCGGAACAGAAAAACCTCCGTTATATTTTGCTTTTTTATTCCGGACGGATAGCGCGCCAGCAGGGAAAAGAACAGGAAGCCGCGGATTTTTTTGCCCGCGCTTTGGATATTGCCCCGGATGAACGGCAGGAAGACGCCTGTATCTGGTACCTCCTCAGCTCAACGATGGATTCCCGGCCGGAAAACGCCGTCGCCATGGTAAAACGCTATGCCCCGCGCTGGCACAGAGACGCCGCTTTTTCCGATATACTGGACAGAATCTGCTGTTACCTTGTCGGCCTGCAAAAATGGACCGATCTGGCGGAAATTTTACCCCTGATCGGGGACGCGAGGGCGGCTCAGTACGCCTATATCCTGGGAAGGGCCGTCGCGGAAGGCTACGTGTCGATACGGGGAAAAACCGCGGAAGATTTTTTTACAACAGCCTACGAGGAGGGAAACGGCTCGTTTTATTACCGCGCCCTTGCCGCCTCTTATCTGGGTAAATCCGTTGTCCCCCTGCGTTCCGGCGAAAACACCCCGTTTCAGGATGCCAATACGACGATGCTGGATTTTTACCGGGGCTTTTTTGACTACGATGCCGGGGAATTTGCCGTTGGTTATATACGGAACGATATGGAAGACCTCGACATCCCCCTTTTGCGCGCCCTGGCGGGACTTTTGGCGGATCAGGGACGCTACCTTGATTCGATCAACCTGGCAAGGGCCTACATGAACCGTGAAAATTACCTGATGGAACGCGCCGATCTTGAACTGTACTATCCCAGGGCCTTTAGCGCCCTTATCGACACGAACGCCCGTGAGGCCGGAATTGAACTTCCTGTCTTTTTCGGGCTGATACGGACGGAAAGCGCCTTTATGCCGGCAATAGTGTCCCGCGCCGGAGCCGTGGGCCTTGCCCAGATAATGCCCGCTACCGCCAGGGAAATAAACGCCATGGTAAAACGGCGGAACGGCCGGGATTTTTCCGAAAACGGCTATATCGACCTTAGAAACCCGGAAACCAATGTCTATCTTGGGGCTGTTTACCTAAGTTCCCTGACAGACTCGCTGGGAAGCCCGATGCTTGCCCTGTTGGCCTACAACGGAGGCCCGGCGCGGATCCGCCGGCTCAGGCGGGCCGCCCCGTCCCTGCCGGTAGACCTCTTTCTTGAGACCGTCAGTACCACCGAAACCAGGGAATACGGCAAAAGGGTCATGGCGGCGGCGGCGGCTTACGGATATCTTTATTATGGTATGTCGATGGAAGAAGTTGTTGCCGATATTTTTAAGTAAGATGAACACATTACCGGAAATCAACAATATCGCGGAAGAGATCGGCATGGTTTCTTTTTTAAACCGTCCCGATTTCAAGATACGGCTTATATCCCTGATGTCGGCTTTTGCGCTGGCCCTTGCCGGCCTGCTTATGGCTCTTTCTACAATGGCCTGCCTTTTAAACCGGAATTTTATCAATACCGGTCCGGGAGAATTCCTGGTAAACGCCTACGGGATCCTCGCGTTTATGGTTCCGGCCTACCTGTTTTGGGCGGCCTGGATACTCAGGGATCCGGTGTTTAGGCCCGGCCGCATTTTTGTCCTGTCCGCCGCCCTGGTTCCCTTTCTGACCCTTGCCATAGGGCTTTTTCTCAGCAGGGATTTCGGCCGCGGCCTTACCCTGTTCGGGAATTTGGACCTTACGGGCTTTGGTTTTGCCGTAATCGTCCTGACAACCCTGGAATGTCTTGCCATCCTGATCGTCCACACCCTGCTGTTCCGGGAAAAAACCGCTCCGGCCGGCTCCGTTTCGTTCCGGCTGCCGGGCCGTCCGAAACAGGCGGACACGCCCGACCGGAAGCCGTCGAATTCGGCGGAACAACCGAATCCGGAAGATCCGGATCGGCCCGGCCGGATACGGCCCGATCCGGCCGGCAAGGATCCTTCCCCGGTATCGGAATCCCCGGAACCCGGCCGCATCCCCCTGGGCGAACGGATACGGTTCCCCGAGCTAAAACCCCTGGCAAGTTCTTTGGCGCTTCGAGATTTGGATCAATTCGGATTTTTTAACGTTGAGGAAAACGCCGGAATTTCCCCGGAAAAACAAACCGGGTCTTCCCGCCCGGAACCGGACCGGGAAATGTCCGAAACCCCGGTTTGGACCGGAACGGCGGACGCGGCGCCGGAAACCGAAGAAGAGAACGCCGCGCCGGAAGCGGAAACGGCGGAAATTGAAGCCCTGGAAATTGAAGCCATGGAAATGGAAGCCATGTAGATTGAAGCCATGGAGATTGAAACGGCGGGAATCGGAATGATTGCCGAAGAAGGCGAAGCGGAAGTGCTTGACGAGGATGATGAAATCGTCAGTATCCCCCCGTCCCTGTTCAGCCCCTATTCGCAGATCGCCGATGGTGCGCCGGTTAGTGAAGAATTCCCCCGGATTACGGCGGTTGATCCCGAAAAGCCCGAAGCGGACTATCCGCCTGACAGATCCGCCGAAACTGCCGAGACCGCCGAATCTGAGGCAGTCGAATTTGCCGGATTCAAATCTGCCGAATCCGCGCCGGCTGTCTCGATTGCCAGGCCCGTCAAAAAATTCCGGCCCGCCGGAAAACACCGGGGCGCTTATACGGTGCCTGTGGAAGGGATACTTAACCAGTACCCCGACGGCCAGTACTGGATCGTCGACGAAACCACCCAGCAAGCGGCGAGGATTCTGCAGGAAACCCTCAAGGAATTCAGCATAGAGGCGGAAGTTACCGGAATCAGAAAAGGGCCCGTTATCACGATGTTCGAGATTTTGCCGGCTCCGGGAGTCAAGCTTTCCAAGATTGTCAACCTTCAGGACAATATAGCCCTGCGGCTTGCCGCGTCCAGTGTCCGTATTGTGGCGCCGATTCCGGGGAAACATGCCGTAGGCATTGAGGTTCCCAACAAAAAGCGGAACATTGTTTCGTTCAGGGAAATTATCGAAGGCGAACTGCGGCGGGAAGGCAAACGGCCGGAAATCCCCGTGGTTCTGGGCAAAGACATTACCGGCGAGGCTGTTACCATCGACCTTGCCCAGATGCCCCATCTTCTTATAGCGGGTTCCACCGGTTCGGGAAAATCCGTCTGCGTCAATTCGATGATCCTTTCCATACTGTACCAGCGTCCCCCCGCAGAATGCCGGCTGATCCTTATCGATCCGAAAATCGTGGAACTCAAGCTGTACAACGATATTCCCCATCTCCTTACGCCGGTAATCACCGAACCGAAAAAGGCGTTCCAGGCCCTGCAGTACTGCATCTGTGAAATGGAACGGCGTTACGCCTGCCTTGATTCGATGGGAGTCCGGGACATCAAAAGCTACAACCGGCGGATCAGGGAACGGGACATTGCCGCGGAATACATGCCCTACATTGTCATCGTGATTGATGAATTTGCCGACCTTATGGCGACTACCGGCAAAGAGCTGGAATCCACCGTAGCCCGTCTTGCGGCGATGAGCCGCGCCGTGGGCATCCACCTGGTGCTGGCAACCCAGCGGCCTTCCATTGATGTGATCACCGGCCTTATCAAGGCCAACATCCCCAGCCGGATCGCCTTTATGGTGGCAAGCAAGATGGACAGCCGGATCATCATCGATATGGTGGGAGCGGAAAAACTTCTGGGAAAGGGCGACATGCTCTACGCCGGGGCGATCGATCCGTTCCCGATCCGTATGCAGGGGGCCTTTATCTCCGAGGAAGAAGTGGAACGGGTTGTGGACTACGTTAAATCCTTTGGAGCGCCCGAATACATCGACGATGAAATTTTCTACGACGAGGAAGAAGACACGGGTCCTTCGTTGTTTGCCGAAGGCGACGATCCGCTTTACGACAAGGCGCTGGAAGTGGTGTACCAGCAGGGCAAGGCAAGCGCCAGTTATATCCAGCGCCGGCTCAAGATAGGTTACAACCGCGCCGCCCGGCTTGTCGAAGAAATGGAACACCGCGGCGTTGTCGGTCCCGCCCAGGGGTCGAAGCCGAGAGAGTTACTCCATATCGCGTAACGGCCCGGTTTCCGTTGTACGGAAGCCGGCGTATGGAACATGTGCGCACAGGCGCTATCCAAAAAAATTACCCAATATACAGGCATGGCGTTTTGCCTTTGGCAAAACGCTGCCATATAATCATAATCACATGGGCGGCCCCGGGCGTATACCTTACAATGAAGCGGCAATCCGCTCCTGTATCATCTCGCCGATGATTTCCGCCGGAGTTTTGTGATCGGCCATCGCTTTAATCATCAAGTAATCCGCGGAAAAGTCATCAATCGTTACCGTGCGGGCGGCAGCCTTGCATTGTGAAAAATAACCTGACCCGTCAGGACCAACTTTGGGCGTGGTCTTTGTCCATTTTTCGTCCAGTCTGTCATATTCTTCATCGGTCAAATCTTTCATTTTTTCTCCTCTCAAGTAACCTGATAAATGCGGAACGGCATTTCATGGCATGGAAAACCCGGAGTCTGTCTTCGGCAATAACATTATAAAAGACTTCAATTAGGTTCGCCTTGCGGTCAAAGCCGATAACCAGATATTTATCTTCGGCATCGGGATCGTCTTCGTCAAGAAAGCCATCGTATTTGGCGGTATCAAATACCAGCCTTATGTCTGCTTCACTTACGCCGTGTTTAAAAGCGGCGGGATTGAACTCTATAGCAAGGTTCATGATCAAGTATAGCCTATTTCCGGCGTTTCGGAAAGCTGCCCTAATCCGCCGCCCAGGGGGTGTCGGGCGCCAAATTTTCATGCAGCGACCATAATTTGCTGCCTGAAGAACGCGCGTATATCAACGAATACCGGTTGAGGAACGGGCAGAGTAACAAATCCTTTACGGAATTAGTAAAACTGGCTCACTTGAGTTACCGAAGCTCTCTAAAGTAGAAGAGGATGGAGTCTGGCCCTGGTTAAAATTGTTTACATGCAAAAGAAAGGAACAGTATGAAGAATTGGGGAGACGGTATCCGGAGGTAAACATGGCGGTATCGGTGTTGAAAGAGTTAAGTTTGATAGGGCGAATACGGATGTTGGCGGATGCGCGGGAGATGCAGCGCAGGGACAACCAGGCGGCCAAAGAATACGATCTTATGGAAGCGATGGAGAAAGGTTCCCGGCAGTCCCGGCTTGAAATAGCTCGGAAAATGAAAATCCGGGGGATTCCACCGGATCAAATAGCGGAAGATACCGGCCTGTCCCTGCAAGACATCGCCGGTTTATAGCTAGTGTTCAAGACTAGGAGCCTGTTGCACTTGTGGATATTTTTGCATACTTATGCAAAAATATCCCGATTTACGGGATCCTTTGGCAGTTTGCATGGCACTGTCAACAAGTTAAGAAAACGAAAAACAAAAAAGTCCGCTGATTACGCTGATTTTCACAGATTAAAGAGGCTAAAATCAGTGTTAATCTGCGTAATCTGTGGACAAGAATTC
>JAIROH010000267.1 GCA_031257595.1 Treponema sp.
CGAGCCGGCAAAACCTCTCCGTCGATGAAGAAGGAAGGCGGCTTTTTGCGGCTTATACCAAACTGACCATAGCCAACGCGGCGGTGATTACCAATATAGAAGAGACCAGAGTATTCGAGGGGATAAACGCTACGACGCGCAGGAATATCTACCTGAGCGCGGCGGTACTGTTTATAGCGAGCGTTTTTATCTGGCTTTTCAGCAAGACTATCAGCGGCCCTATGAAGGGCCTTGCGGCGGCGGCGCGGCGTATAGAAGGCGGACAGTTCGAGCTTACCCTGAAACCCAAAACCCGCGACGAAATCGGGCTTTTAACGGCGAGTTTTCAGAGGATGAGCGCGGCTCTGGGTATTTTCGGTAAGTTTACCAACCGCGAGATCGCGTTACGCGCCATGCGGGGCGAAATCAAACCGGGGGGTCTTCCGAAACACGCAACGATTTTCTTTTCGGATATACGGGGCTTTACGGAAAAAAGCGAAAACTTTACCAAAGAATACGGTGACGGCGCCTCCGACCGTATTGTCCACTGGCTCAACGATTACTTTACCCGCATGGTTGACTGCGTGGAAAAAACCGGCGGCGCGGTGGACAAGTTTATTGGCGATGCCGTCATGGCCCATTGGGGAACAGCCTATACAGCCGGAAGCCCGGCGGCCGATGCCTATAACTGCGTCAAAGCCGCGCTGATGATGAGGACCGCGCTTCTGGGCATGAACAGGGATCGTCACGCCGACGACAGGCGAAACCCGCCGATACGTATAGGATGCGGAATCAATACGGGAATCGTTACCGCCGGGCAGATAGGATCGGAGCTGCGCATGGAGTATACGGTTATCGGCGACCCGGTAAATCTGGCAAGCAGGACGGAGGCGCTGAACAAACCCCTGAGTACGGACATTCTTATTACCGAGGATACCTGGCGTCTTATCGGGGATAAACTCATAACCGAGGAAATGCCGCCGGTAAAGGTAAAGGGAAAAGAGAAGCCCGTGCGGATCTTCGCGGTGGTGAACATAAAAGGTGTGCGGGGGCCGCAGACGCTTGCGGACGTGCGGAGATTATTGGGCATTGAAACGCCGGATCTTTCCCGTGTGGATACGAGCGTGGAAGAAAAGAAATACAAGATAGAAACAAAGGAATAGCGTATGACGAATACGGATAATCCGCGCGAAAAAACCTTTGGCCCGCGGGACGCTGTTTTTATCTGTCTTTATTTGGCCGGCACGGCAGTCTGCTTATTTTTGTTCTGGCAGGATTTAAATCTGTCTTTAACGCGGCTGGATGAAAAGCCTGTCGGTGTTGTTACCTACAAGTACCGGGCAACACAGCGGCGTTACGCGGAACGTATACTGTGGGAACGTCTGAAGGAGGAGAGTCCCGTGTACGATGGGGACACCATCAGGACGGCGGATGTATCCGAAGCGACGATCAGTCTGTTCGCGGACAGCGGAATTATTGATCTGGGGGAGAATACCCTTATTCGGATACAGGTGGAAAAAACGGGAACGGTAATAGATATTACGGACGGAGACGTTTCCGCAGTTGTGCAAAGAGGCGGTTTGCGTATTGCTTCGGGCGATGTTACGATAGATGCCGCTCCGGGAACTGTTGTCACCGCGACAGTACCGGACGCGGCAGGAGGGGAGGGTCTTGAGGTACGTGTGCTGGAAGGCAGCGCCGGGGTACGGAAGGCCGGAGAACAGCGCACAGTTGCCGCGGGAGAAGTATATTCTGCGGCGGCCGCAACGGCTATGGCGGCGCGGGTGGCGGTAGTTTCACCGGCATTTTCGGCGAAATTTTTGAACGGCAGTGATGGACCGCTTGAAGTGGCCTTCCGCTGGAACCGCATAGGTTTTGCCGAAGATGAGAAAGTACGGCTTGATATTGCGGAAGACAGGGGTTTTACCCGTGTTACCGAAAGCAGGGAAAGCCAAAGCGACGGGGAAACATTGTGGCTGGCAAATGGGGTGTATTACTGGCGGGCATATCCCTCCTCCGAAGCGGGAGTGGAAATCAGACATGGCGGAGTCAACGGAAAACTTACCCTTGTTTACGCCCCGCCGCCCGCACTGTACAGTCCCAGGCAGGGCGAGCGTTTTCGGTTCCATACCTCAAGGCCGGGCCTTAGGTTTCAATGGCAGTCCAGCGAAGGGGCGGCGGCTTATCTGATTGAGGTTTCCTCGTCTTCCGGGCTGGAAAATCCGCTGTTTTCCGCAACGGTTCAACCTACGGGGGGCGATACGGTTTCGATAGTGTATTCCGGGTTCCCCGCAGGTGTATATTACTGGCGGGTTACACCGGTATATCCGCGCGATTATACGGGGATGGCGCAAAGTTCAGCCATCGCTTCTTTTACCGTTGAGCAGGTGGACCTTCTCGCGATCCCCCAAACACAGGAACGGACGGAAACGGTGTACCTTGAAGCGAACCGGCAGGACAGCTACTTTACCTGGAAGCAGGAAGATGACGCCGCGTATTACACCTTCCTGCTCTCGCGGCAGGAAGATTTGAGCAATCCCCTCATAAGAAAACAGGAGCGTGACAATTATTACGTTCTTAACGCCAGGGAAGAGGGACTTGCGCCGGGACGGTATTACTGGGGTGTTTTTCAGACCGACATGGGGGGAAACAATTCGGCGTTTTCACAGGCGCAGACCCTTATTGTGATGGCCGGCGCTCCTCCCGAACGCACGGCGCAGCCGGAAAGCGTAGTGCAGCCGGAAAGCGCGGCTCCATCGCCTGTTCCCACGCCGGAAGAAACCGCCCCTGAACCGCCGGCAGCGCCGATAAGCCCCGCCGCCGCTTTGCCCGAACGGACGCCGCCGCCGGAAAAAATCGCGCCTGTGTCACCGGCGGCGCCGATAACTTCTGCGGCCGCTCCACCTGAACAAAGGGTGCAGCCGGAGAGTACGCCACGGCCGGTTAGTCCCATACCGGAAACCATACCTGAAACACCGATGGTGTCCACAACTCCTGCAGCCGCCGTTCCCCAGCCCGGTGTCTTACAGCCCTTGTCCGCTCCCCGGAATCTAAGACCGGCAGAGGGGTATACGCTTACCGAGGAAATTATCCTGCGCGACAGACGGATTATTTTTAGCTGGGAACAGATTCCCGGGGCGGCTGGATACACCTTTATTCTGTATCAAAACGAAGGGGGGGCTAACCGGGAGATACTGCGGCGAACGGCCCTGCGCACACCGTCTTTTACCCTAACGGATTTAACGGTACTGGACGTGGGAGAATTTGTCTGGCAAGTAGAGGCGGAGAGCAGCGGCGCCGGGCAGCGGAGCGAAGCTGCGACAAGCCGGTTTCGGGTGAACCTTGACGAAATTGAGACATCGGAAAGCCGGGAAAGCGGCGTTATGTTTGGAAAGGATTAAGGTGATATGAAAAGAAATGGAAGCCTTCCCAGGACTTCAGTTCCTGGAAAAACTGTTTTGCTGTGTTTTATTTTTGCGGCATTGACGGTGGGAGCGCTGTCCGGACAGGAGGCGGAAAACACCGGCGGCGAAGAACAGAATTATACGCCGGAATACCGGATCGACGATGATGGGAGGATCATCCAGACCCTCACATGGAGCAGGTCAAACGCCTATTACTATGAGGTGGAAATACAGCGGCGTAATGAGGCGGGGACATGGGAAACTTACACAACAGAGCGTACCGAAGAAATTTTTCTCGAGATTTCCCTGCCTCCCGGCATGTACCGGTATCGAATTTTAAGTTACAATGTTTTAGGGCGGGTGGCGGCGGCTTCGGGTTGGACGGGTGTCCGTATCTACCCTGCCCGTGAACCGGTGGTGGAAGACTTTATCCCGGCGGCATTTCATGTTGACAATCATCAGGAAGAATTTACGTTGACTCTTCGGGGTCAGGATTTAATGGATGAAGCCAGTGTGTATATTATCGCAAAGGTGGAAAAGGCAAAGCCCATAGAGCCTCTTTCGACGCAACACAGCGAAGACGGTACGTATCTTTCCGCCGTATTTTCCGCCGCGGGCCTTACCTTGGGAGACTACGATATTGTGATAACTAACCCCGGGGGTCTGCGCACCGTCAAAGAAGGCTTTGCCGTTTCTTTTGAAAAGCCCGTAGATCTGCCTGTTTCCCTTGGTTACGCGCCTTTCCTGCCTTTGTACGGCGGTTTGTTTAAAGAATACGATAATCCCTTTTACTTCCTCGGTTTTTACGGCCGCTTCTCGGTACTTCCCTTTAAGCGTTTATGGGGAAACATCGGCGGAGAACTCAATGCCCGCTTTGCCGATATAACCACCAAAGACGAGCGCTTTACCCTTAACGGCCAGTTGCTTATATTCACCTTAAGCGCCCTGTACCAACGGTGGTTCAGGGATTATACGATGGCCGTTAATTTCCGTGTTGGAGGAGGCGCTGCGCCGGTGATAAATATGCAATTTGAACACAATGACGGCTCAAGTTCTGAAAGGCAAATCGCCATGTATGTTTCCCTTGCCGCGGGGGTCTCCTGGCAATGGTATATATGGCGCGGCCTTTTTCTTGAAGTAGGGCTGGACTATGTACAGTTTATCGCCGCTTCCGGTACACCGCCGGGCCTTATGCAGGCAAGCGCCGGAATGGGCTGGAGATTTTAGCCGCACTCCGGATCGTTTTCCGGTGTTCAAGCTTGCTGCGCAAAGGCTTATTCGATGTACCCCTTCGCCTTGAGCAGTTCCGCGTTGAGGATGCCGCCGCCGGCCGCGCCCCGTACCGTGTTGTGGGACAGGCCCACAAAGCGCAGATCGAACACGTTGCAGGGCCGTATCCGGCCGACGGAAACCGCCATGGCCTTGCCGGCATCGCGGTCTTTTCGCGGCTGCGGCCGGTCCGCCTCCTCCCGGATGATGATGGGCTGTTCGGGCGCCATGGGAAATCCAAGTTCCTGGGGCAGAGCCCTAAACGCAGCCCAGACTCTTTTTACGTCCGCGATTGACGGTTTTTTGCCGCCAAACTCCAGGCTGACACAGGCGGTGTGGCCGTCGATGACGGGAACCCTGTTGCAATGGGCGCTGATAGCGAGACCCGTATAGTTCTCGATTTTATTATCCGAAACGGTACCCAAAATTTTAAGCGGCTCCTGCTCGCTCTTTTCTTCCTCGCCGCCAATGTATGGAACGATGTTGTCGATCAGGTCCAGGCTTGCCACGCCGGGATAACCCGCGCCGGAAACCGCCTGGAGGGTAGTGACCACAAGGCGCTTTACCTCGTACCCCGCCTGCATCAGCGCCCATACCGGGGTCATGTAACTCTGAATCGAGCAGTTGGGTTTTACCGCGATAAAGCCCCTGTCCCAGCCGCGGCTCTTTTTTTGCAGGGGGATAATGTCGGCGTGCTGGGGGTTTACTTCAGCGATAAGCATGGGTACGTCTTTAGTCCAACGGTGGGCCGAGGCATTGGATAC
>JAIROH010000051.1 GCA_031257595.1 Treponema sp.
CTCGTACAGGGGGTTTTTCTACTTCCCCGACGGTATTGGGAACGACCCTTCCCGCCGTTATAACGGGGGCATTTACAACATATTCGGTACCGGCGTCGCCGCCGCGTTAAACCTTTCCGGCAATGTTGTCTCAAGTTTTTACGCCTACCAGGATCTGTCCTACCGGCATCTGTATCCGGGTGAACAGCCGGGGGGCTGTTTCAGCGGCGATTTTCGGCTCCTGGTAAACGGCGAAAAAATCAAACTGGAATTTTTTTCCGGCGGTTCTTATCTTGGGGACAAAACGCCGGCCTTTCACGGAGGGCTTCTGGCTCTTTTCAGTTCCGGAGTGGGTTTTGATTTTCTTATTCAGGGGGGAATTCCTTTCTGGCGTTACGGCGAAAGGATCAATATCGACAATTGCTATTTTCTTATGGAACCGCGGTTACGCATGGGCAAGGCGGGACTTCACGTCACCCTTTTTTATCATCCGGTGTATTATCAGAATATCGAAGAAACGGAGGAACAAGGCAGGGCGGATATCAACGCAAAGCTCTTTTTCGGCGATATCAATAAAACTTTTTTTGAATGGGGCCTTGAATCCACGGCGAAGCTTCAAATCCAAAACGGAGAAGATCTCAACATGTGGGTTTCTCCGTTTATCAGCGTAATTACCAGCGGCCTTCAGTGGGATTTTAAGATCCGTGTCAATCCGCTTTACTTTACCAAAGGCGGAAATGCGGCCGAGGCTTTTATAGGTATACGGACGGCTTATTGATGATAAAAAAAATACTCCTTTGCGCGGTGTTCTGCCTGTCCGCCGTTCTGCGTCTTGGCGGCCTGGAATTAACCGTACTGGGAGGGCTGGGAAATTTTTCCTTTGATACAAAAAGTACCAGCCCCGCGGGAAACGGTGAATTTGAGGGGACGCTGTACCCTTTTGCCCTGATACGGCTCGATGAAACCGTTTCGGATTCCCTTGAATTCAGCGGCGTGATAGAACGGGACCCTGTTCTGAGAAACCGCCTCCGGGCGGAAGCGAAAATTTCATCGGGTCTTTTTACCGTTTCCGCCGGTCCGGTTCTGGGCCTTTTTAACTCAGCCGAAAGCGTCATCAGGCCCGGTGTACAGGCGGGAATACGCTTTGATCTTCCGGGAATTATCTTTGCCGCCCTTGACGCCGGTTCGACGTTTGGATCGTCGGACTCCAAAGGGGATTACGAAGCCCGGCACGGCAGGCTGGAACTGGGTTTCTGGCTGCCCAACATCGTCAATACGATCAGTATAAGCGAAAAAAGCTACGATTCGCGGGAAAAGAAAAACCTTGACGTCAGGAACAATATCCTCCGGTACCAATACAGCGCCGATATCTACGCGAAAAACGTTCCCTTCAGGGTACTGCTGAACCTCGGTTATGAAATCCTTGCCCGGAGCATTACAGATCACGCCGCGTTTACCTTTGAAGAAGATCTGTATAACATCATCTTTCTGGGCGCCGAAACTTCGTTCAACGTCAAGCCAAATCTCAGCTTAATTTTCGGCGCCGAAACGCCGGTTTATTCATGGGGAAAAAAACCGTTAACAAAAAAGGACAAACTTGTTCTTTTCGAGGCCTACGCCGGTTTTACGTATACGATAAAATAGGTACGGTATCGAACACCCTTGGTAGTAATTTTACCGGAATCGTGTTATACTCTGAGTATGGCTGACGCGGCGCGGGCCGTCCGCGATGAAAACGAATACTATAACTACGCGGATTACCGGCAATGGGACACGCCGCCCCGGTACGAGCTTATTGACGGCGCGGCCTATATGATGTCCTCCCCTTCGGTGGAACATCAGCGCATGAGCATGGAACTTTCTATCCAGTTTGGGGCATTCCTCAGGGACAAACCCTGCCGGGTGTTTGCCGCGCCGCTTGATCTGCGCCTTTTTCCGCGGGAAGATCTTTCGGACGATACGGTGTTACAGCCGGATCTTATGGTGGTTTGCGACGACAAGAAACTCTCAAAAAATTCCGTCGACGGGCCGCCGGACCTGGTTATCGAAATTATTTCGCCTTCGAATACCGCGGGGCTTCTGCTGCAAAAATTCAACCAATACCTTGCCGCCGGCGTCAAAGAATACTGGGTTATCGATCCGGACGAAGCCTTTGTTCATGTCCATATTCTGCGGGAAGACCGCTATATCTCCGCGCTTTATCAGAAAGACGCCGTAATTCAGGTCTCCGCGCTGCCGGGATTGTCGATAGACTTAAAAACCCTTTGGCAGACTTCCGCCCGGCCCTGAAACTCCGCGCAGGAGGACTCCGCGCCGGAAGCCTTTTGTCTTACCGCGGACCGGCGGCAGCCCTGTCAGGCAGACGCTCTGTTTTCAGTATCTTTCAGACCCGCGTTCTCCATGGCATTGGCGATTTCCTCAATAACGCCGTCCGGGGTTGAGGCGCCGGCACAGAGGCCGGCAACGGCATGGTTTTTCAGTTCCGGCGGCAGGTCGGCGGCCGTTTCGGCAAGCCAGCAGGGTTTGCCGTATTGTCCGGCTATTGCCAAAAGCCGCCGGGTATTGGCCGAATCCCTGCCCCCGGCGACTATAACCGCATCACAGGCGGCGCAAAGCTCCCTCAGGGCGTTTTGCCGTTCCCGCGTAGCCCCGCATATTGTGTCCTTTACTTCCAGGCCGGGAAAACGTTTTTTAACGGCCGTTTCGATCCGCTCGTATTCGTCTTCGGAAAAAGTCGTCTGGGCGATAAGGGCCGTTTCCGCGTCCGGCCTTTCCCGGCGCAGGGTCTCGGCGGCCGTTTCCGCCTCGGCGGCGCTTCCCACGATAATACAGCGGGCCGGCCGGCCGGCCGCGTCCACCGTTTCCGGCGGGCGGGCCGTGTCAACCGGAATTTTCCGGGGCGACCCCGCTTCCACATAGCCGGCTATGCCCTTTACCTCAGCGTGATTTTTTTCACCGGCGATAAAAACGGTCAAACCCCGGCTGGCCAGGGCCAGGGCCGTGTTTTGGCTGGCTTTAACCCTGGGACAGGTGGCGTCTACAATGCGGAATCCTTTCAGGAGAAGGTTTTCTTCCACGCGGGGGCTTACCCCGTGGGCCCTGATAATGACGACGGGCTTTTCATCCGGAGATCCGGCGGTTTGCCCCTGCCCGGCGGAAGGCTGGTCACGACAGGGCGGACAGGCGGCCTGACCGTTTGCCGCGGCCGCTTCTTCATCGAGGACAACAAGCCCCCGCCCTTTCAAAGAAGCCAGGGTTTGGGGGTTGTGGATAAGGGGGCCGAGCGAAAAAACCGGCGGACGATTTCCCGCCGCGGGCCGGGCGGCAAGTTCCGCCTCGGCCATTTTAACGGCCCTGCGGACTCCCATACAGAAGCCGAGGACCCCGGCGCGCAGCACTTTCATAAGCTGCCACACGGCGTATAAATTTTTCTACGCCCCCTGTTCCTGTCCTTCCCGGTGCGGTTCAGGGACATTTTCTTTCTTTCCTTTTGAGATAAACCGATCCCAAAAAAGCACAAAGCCCGACGCGATAAAGATCGTTGAATATACGCCGGAAACCATGCCTACTATCAGACAAAGGGCAAAATCCTTCATTGAACCGGAAGTAAAGATATAAAGCATAACGACAGCCAGCATCGTCGTAAGGGTTGTGATAAAAGTGCGGCTCAAGGTTTCGGTAATCGATCTGTCCAGAAGATCCGTCATGCTGTCGTTCGGGAACAGCCGCTTTGTCTCACGGATACGGTCAAAAATAACAATCGTATCGTTAATTGAGTACCCCAGTATCGTAAGAACCGCGGCAATGGAAGTCGTGTTGAATTCCATCCGGGTCCAGACAATAAAGGCTACTATGATAAGGCCGTCATGAAGTATCGCAAGAACGGCGCCCGCGGCGTACTGGGGTTTAAAGCGGATCGAGGCGTAAACAAGGATCAGCGCCAGCGTCAAAACCAAAAGCAGGCCCGCCTGATCGGTAAGGTTCTTTGAAAACCGGGATCCGACAAAATTGGAACTGGTTACCGCGATTTCCCCTTCTCCAAAAGCTTTTTCCAAAGCCGTAAAAATGTTTTTTGGATCAAACCTGCCATCCGCGGCCGCGGCTTTTCCGCTTGCAACACTTTCTTCCATGGCGCTATCCTGCATTCGGACAATAAAGCTCCGATCCGCGGGATTACCCAAAACCTGAACATTCACGTCTCCGACATCCGACAGCGCGGAACGCACTTCTTCTATGGGGACGACCTGACCGTCACGTGGCAGGTAATGAATCCAATAGGTACCGGCCCCGAGTACCGGTGTAGACTGGGCGTCAAGCACAAGGTATTTAAAAGGCGTTGACGAAGAAACATCGCTCAACGCGGTTACTCCGGTAATTTGAGACAGGGCCTGGGCAAAGGCCCCCACGGTTTCATAATCGGCGACAAGGTACTGATACGTCATGCCCTGGACCCCCGCGCCGGAGACGGCCACGGTAAGACTTGTGGCGTTCAGGGAAATTACCGCATTGCCCGGACCGTCATAGGTAATACCGATGGCCCTGGGGGCAAGGCGGATTTCCTGAATAAGGCCCGCCTGGAAATCAATCCCCAGGTTAAAGCCGTTGTTAACGACATATCCCAAAATGCCAAATACCGCGAGAATCAGGGAAAATACGGCGGCGGGCAAAAACATGCGGGAAAAACGGATAATCTTCATACCGCCCTCCCTTTAACAGCCCTGTCGTAGGAAAGCCAACTGACGGAAAGCTTTTTATTTTTAAGCGCCTCGGTTCCAAAGTCAAAGATAAGCCGGGAAACAAAGAGGGCGGTAAACACCGATGAAAACACCCCTATCGCCAGGCTTACCGCGAAGCCCTTAATCGGCCCGGTACCCAACTGGGACAGGAAAAGGGCCGCTATAAACGTCGTAATGTTGGAGTCCATGATGGCCCAGAAAGCCTTGTCGAAACCGGCTTCTACCGCGGCCTGACGGCCCTTGCCCAGCTTAAGCTCTTCTTTCATCCGTTCAAAAATAATCACGTTGGCGTCTACCGCCATACCGATGGTAAGAATAAAGCCCGCGATGCTGGGCAGGGTTAATGTAAAGTTAAACGCCGAAAGAATGCTGAACATAAGGAAAATGTTGAGTACCTGGGCGACAACAGCGTTGAAACCCGCGGTTTTGTAGTAAAACAGCATGAAAACCATCACCGCGGCAAGCCCGCCGAGAAGGGCATAGAGGCCCTGCCGTATCGTATCCTCTCCCAGGGCGGGACCTATGGACTGCTGGCTTACAACTTCCAGCTCCACAGGCAGGGCCGCGGTACGGAGGGTAAGGGCGAGGTTATTCGCCTCGTCAATACTCATGCCGTTAATCGCCACCGAATCATGAATCCCCTCGTTGATCGTGGCAATGGATTTAATACGATTGTCAAGAACGATAGCCATCGGCTCTTTTACATGGCTTGAGGTAAATTCATAAAAAATTTCGCCGCCGCGTCCGTCAAGCTGGAAACTAACCTGGGGCTTAGACGTTCTCTGGTCCCGCTGAACAAACACATTCCGTATGTGGTTCCCGTCAAGACCGGCTTCTTTTTTTACCGCCGCGTAACTTTTCCATTCGTCAATACCATAACGATCCTTTTCATACACCCCGAAAATCAACACATCATCGGAAACAATGCCCTGGATCGGAAGCGTACCGTCTTCGTTGGGGGCAAAACCGGGATGCCGCTGAAGATACCCGTCAAATTCGGTCATGGCCGCATAATCCACAATATGGAAAGAAAGCCCGCCCTTGCCTCTAATGATATCGTTAATTCGTTCAGGATCGGCCGTTCCGGGGATTTCCACGTAAATCTGATCCGTTCCCTGTTTGCGTATTACCGGTTCGGTAAGGCCGAAGCGGTCAATCCGTCCGTTAAGGACATCCAGGGCCTGATCGAATATCACTTCCCGTTCCGCATCGGTAGGATTACGCTCGTACTGTTCCTGGAATCTCGCGTCCAAGGCCTCCATATCCCCCTGGAGGACAATGGAAAGTCCCCCGGAAAGATCCAGTCCCAGCTGAACCGCGTTCTGCTGATAATTTTTAAGGGCGAATACCCTGTCACGGTACCTTGTTTCTATAATTTCCTGAATCTGGGCCCTGGCGTCCGATTCTCCGGCCGTTCTCCTGTTAAACGCCCTTACCACTTCCCGGGCATCCCATGCCTGGGGATCCGCCACGCCGTTTATCTTATTGATTTTTTTTGCGGCGGGAACAAGAAAGGCTAAAGTTTCGGGCAATTCCTCGTTATTACGGGAAGCGTCTATAAGCCGCTGCAGATCCACAGCGGCGGTTCTGCGGGCATAATCCCGTATCTGTTCACGGGAACCAAGAGCCAGGTTCTGTTCGTCCTTTGGCACAAAAAAATACCACCGGGCGGTAGGATACAGAAAAACAAGACATATCCCCACTATCAGCAGGATAATGAAGAACCGATACCGTTTTTTCATCATTCCGCCTTGCCGGGATCTTCCGTTTCTTCGGATTCTTCGGAATTGTCTTCAATTTCGGACTTTCTGTCCGCGGCTCTGACTTTACCGGAGCCTTCTACCGACGCAATCGCGCTGCGGGAAAATTCAATCTTGGTATTCTCGTCCACCTTTACGATGACCGAGCTTTCCCTGACGCTTTGAATAACGCCGTGTATTCCGCCTATGCTTATGACCCTGTCGCCTTTTTTAAGCTCATCCAGCATACGTTTGGTTTCTTTTTGTTTTTTGTTCTGCGGGCGGATTATCAAAAAGTAAAAAATGGCGACAATCGCCACAATCGGGGCAAAACTCATCAGCGTTGACTGAGGAGTACCGGGCGAACCGCCGCCGGGATTGCCCATAAGCAAAGAAAAAATAAGTTGATTCATATAACATCCTTAAAAGTAGTTAGAAAGTTACCCTATCACGGAAAGCAAAGAAATTCAAGGGAGCATGTTACCACAGGACAACTCCCGCTCGAGCTAGGAGCCTGTTGCGTTGTGGGTATTTTTGCATACTTATGCAAAAATACCCCGATTTACGGGATCCTTTGGCAGTTTGCGTGGTATAAAAATTCACTTTCGTGAATTTTTATACGGTTTTATGCACAAGTGCGACAAACTGCTAGCGGAAATGAATTCAATAATTTGACCATTTTTTGGTTAAATCTTTTCATTTTTCTAAACCTTGAATTGCTGGGCGCCCCGCACCGGCTAATGTTCTGCCCCATATAGATCGTAGATAGACCGTATTCAACAGATAAAAGTCTACTCTGATAGTTTTGACCAAAACAAAAACTCACATTACCGAAATCTGTCGTCGGCGGTGATACCGGTGAGGCACATGCGCCCGGAGGATATAACAGGCGCACACAGAAAGAAGGCGAAGGCGGGTGTCACCGGCAACACCACGGGCCTTGACCGGGGCGTTGCCGGTGACAGGCCCCGCCGTTTTCGTTTTTGTGCGCCTGTTCAGGGTACGGGCACATGTGCCTTGATAAGTAGCGACGCGGACTAAAGCTATCATTTTGGCGTTTGATTTTGAAAAAACTCAAGTAATATCTCCGTGTGCCGATAAAATAAGTGTCGGACTTATAGTTCCCCTCCCAAATCACTATACGTCCGATATGCCTCAAGGGCAGGGCTCATAGCGGATCTTCCGCTATGAGCTTTTTTGTTTTTCGGGGCCTTGTGGCATACAGGACGCCACGGACGGCGTTTTGTATCGCCACGGATGCCGCGGTCGCCTTGACAAACAACGCGGCCTTGCATACCCTTTTTATAATGAAACATTTTATCCTGGTCCGTTTTGTGGCGGTTTTTATTGTGTTAATCGCCGGCGCCATAGGGATAGGCCTTGGCCTCTCTCTCGCGGAGACGGTAAATATACAAAATGAAGAAAACCTTACCGAATTCAACCCCGATCTGCCTACAAAGATACTTGACGCCTCCGGTGAGGTTATAACCGAATTTGTGTCGGAAGAAAAACGCGAACTGGTTGCCCTGAGCGAGCTGCCCCGGCACTTGATTCTGGCGGTTTTGACCCGCGAAGACCCGGATTTCTACAACCATAAGGGTTTTAGCCTTCGGGGCATTTTACGGGCTATTTTTGGACAAATAACGGGCAAAAGACTGGGCGGAGGCTCTACGATTACCCAGCAGGTGGCGGGAACGCTGTACTGTAACCGCATGGAAAAGACTATCTCCAGAAAAATACGGGAACTCTGGTGGGCGTTTCAGATGGAACGCCGTTTTACCAAAAACGAAATCCTTGAAATATACCTTAACTATATGAACATGGGGCCGGGTACCTATGGCGTAGAGGCTTCAAGCCAGTATTTTTTCGGCCACAGCGCCAGGGAAGTTACCCTCGCCGAAGCGGCGGTCCTCGTGGTCCTGCTTTCAAGCCCGACCAACTACAATCCCCTGCTTAACCCGAATGTTGCGATGGGACGGCAAAAAGACGTCCTGGACAAAATGGTAGACGCCGGGTATGCCACAAAGGAAGAAGCGGACAGCTCGTTCCAGGAATACTGGGACAACTACGACTATACGCGGGTTTCGGCGTCCGCCTATTACAGCCGGGAAGACAAAGCCCCCTGGTTTAGCGAATATGTCCGCCGGGAACTGGATAAAATCATGTACGGTCAAATGGACTACTACCGGGACGGCTATACGGTGTATACCACAATGGATATGAAATTCCAGAGCCTTGCGGAAACAAATATGAGCGCCGGAATCGTCAGGGGTAACGACATATTCCGGAGGGTTTCCAGTTCGCGGCTTACCCAATCGGAAGACATGTTTGTCCCGATTGTAAATCTCCTTACCCTTACGTTTAACCTGGGCGGCGTTCATGCCGCCGGAAACGGCCAGGGCGAACGGAGAGCGATTAACAGGTATACCAAGACAATTAACCAGGTCGTTGATATGGCTTCTCTGGTTTTTGATCTTCCCGAATTGGAAAGTCTTACCAAAACGTCCTATGCGATGATGAAAGACATAAACGCGGAAAACATCGTCGAAGGCGCCCTGATTGTCCTTGAAAACGATACCGGTTACATCAAGGCGATTGTCGGAGGTTCCAAGTACGACGCGAACAATCAGCTTATCCGGGCCACCCAGGCGAAGGTAATGCCCGGCAGCGCGTTCAAGCCCCTGTACTATTCGGCGGCGATTGATTCCCGCCAGTTTACGATGGCGTCCCTTATTTACGATTCGCCGATGGTCTTCGCAAGCGGTAACGGAATTCCCTATGTGCCCAACAACTATTCGGGCAGCTGGCGGGGATCGGTATTGCTTTACGAAGCGCTGGCGTATTCCCTTAACATCCCGGCCCTCAAGGTGCTTGACGGCATTGGTTTTGACGCGGCGATCAACCGTTCCGCCGCCCTTTTGGGGATCACCGATCCCGAGGAAAAGCGGAAGACCTTTCCCAGGGTTTATCCAATGGGCCTGGGGATCATTTCCGTATCTCCCCTGCAGATGGCCCGCGCCTTCGCGATTTTCGCAAACCAGGGCAGGGACGTAACGCCTTTGGCGATCAGAACCGTGGAAGACCGGGACGGCAGGATAATTATAGATTACGAGAGGGATGTCAGGCTTCAACAGCAGCAGATGGGCAGCAATATCCAGGTGATAAGCCCGCAAAACGCCTATATTATGACGCGGCTTTTGACCTACACGATCAGTATCGGAACCCTGGCTTCGGGATCGGGTTTCGGATCAAAGTTAAATGTAACCGATGAAAAAGGTACGACCTACCGGATACCCGCGGGCGGCAAAACCGGCACCACCCAAAACTGGTCCGACGCCTGGGTCGTGGGATTCACTCCGTACTATACGATCGCCATCTGGTTCGGCTTTGACAGACCGGGCAATTCGCTTGGAAACGACGTTACCGGCGCTTCGCTGGCGGGCCCCATCTGGGGAGACCTGATGCACGAATACAACCAAGGCCTTCCCCGCCGGGACTTTGTTCGGCCCTCCGGAGTGGTAGACGCCACCGTGTGCCGGGCTTCGGGACTGGTTCCCACCGAGGACTGCCCCAACCTCGTAACGCTTTCGTTCCTTGCCGGAACGGTTCCGGTTATGCCCTGTGATCAGCACGGGCCGAATTCCAACTCGCGGTTTGAAATTACCAATACCCTTACGACAAGCGCGGCCCTGTGGGGCGGCGATTTTACCTCGGAACTGCAGATGCCGACCCTGCCTCCCGAGCTTATGAACGATTTGTCCGGAAATCCTTCCATCCAACAGGGCGACAGCCCCGGTATGGGAGTCGAACTGCCAAGTTACAATCCCCTTTTGGACTAGGGGGCGCGGATGCAGGTTCCCATCGCAGACATCATCGTAAAAAGACGGGTTCGAAAAGAGATGGGAGATCTTGAAGCCCTTGCGGACAGCATGAACAACATCGGGCAGATAAGCCCCATTGTGATTACCGAAAAAAACGTGCTGCTTGCGGGCGGGAGGCGTCTTGAGGCGGCAAAACGCCTGGGGTGGAGAACGATAAACGCCATCATCGCAAAACTTCCCGGCGGGGTGACCATGCTGGAAGTTGAAATCGAGGAAAACAAACAACGCCGTGACTTTACCCCGGAAGAATCGGCAAGGGCCATGAAAAAGCTTTACCGGCAAAAACACCCCGGTTTTTTCCGCCGCCTGTGGAACAGTATAATCCGGTTTTTCAGAATGCTTTTTAAACTGTGATATTTAAGGACGTTCCGTCCTGAGACGGGGCAATAAACTCAAAAACGAAATGAATGAATGAATGAATAAATACATTGAGGCAGCACGAAAGACCATAGAAAACCTGGTCAACAAAACCGGATTTGGCCTGCGGACAAAGCTTATCATTATCTTTGTCATTATCAAGGTCATTCCCCTTCTGCTGCTTACCGTTATGGCCTGGGTTCAGTCCGTTCAGCTTGGAAAAACCCTGGAACGGCACAGCCGGGAAATGGCGGCGGAGGCAAACAGCGCCCTGGAAAAAACCGGGGAAATAGCCATCACCGATTCAATTAACGCCCTCAATACCAGCGCCACCAACGAGATAGAGCGGATAAGTACCGATATGGCCAAACATGTAGCCGCTTTTCTTTACGACCGGGACAGGGATATTTTATACGCGGCCGGCCTTGCCCCGTCCGAAGAACTTTACCGGCGCTTTGTACAATCGAAAACGGGGACGCTGGTTCAACAGCGTGAATGGGTTCTTTCCGATGATAAAAAATCATGGGTTCCCAAAGAGCCTTTGCCCCAGGGAACGTACAGCGCGTCGGGGAACCGTGAAAACGATACATCGTACCGCAACAGGCCGCCGGATCTTTTCCCCACCGAAGAGCGGCCCCTTTATCTTGAAATGACCTATGTTGATCTCGCGGGAAACGAGGTCGTCAAAGTCACCTCTTCTTCCCAAATGGACAGGCGGCTTAAAAATGTCGCCGTCCGGGCCAACACCTATGTCAGGGCGGAAACCTACTGGGCCGATCTCGGGCGGCTGGGGCCCGGCGAAATATATGTATCGGACGTAATAGGCGCCTATGTAAAAAGCCGCCTTATCGGCATGTACAGCCCGGAAAATGTAGAAGCGAGGGGACTTCCGTGGCAGCCGGAGGAAGAAGCCTATGCCGGCAGGGAAAATCCCAACGGAAAACGCTTTAAGGGCATTATACGCTGGGCCGCCCCGGTGTACCAAAACGGAGTTAAAACAGGCTACGTGACCCTGGCCATGGATCACGACCATATCATGGAATTTACCGATCATGTTACCCCGATGGCGGAGCGCTATGTGGAAATGCCGAGCGCCTATGAGGGGAACTACGCGTTTATCTGGGATTACAAATGCCGGAGCATCTGCCATCCAAGGCACCATTCCATTGTGGGATACAATCCCCAAACCGGAGATCCGGAAGTGCCCTGGCTGGAAGAAAGTATCTATAACGCGTGGCGGTCAAGCGGCAAAAGCTATCCGGAATTTATCAAAGACGTTCCGGAATTTCAGGATCAGTCGAGGAACAAAAAGCCCGCGCCCGAACTTACCGCCGCCGGTCTTGTCGGCCTTGACGGGCGCTACCTCAACAACGCCCCCCAGTGTATCGGCTGGTTTGATCTTACCCGGGAAGGCGGTTCCGGCTCTTTTCTTATACTATGGAGCGGCATCTGGAAACCCAACACGGCGGCGACCATCCCCTATTACACGGGCCGCTACGGGAACAGCAAACGGGGTTTCGGTTTTGTCGCCATCGGCGCGGGCCTCGAAGACTTTCAAAGGCCGGCCAGGGAAACGGAAGCGGTGCTGAGGAATTTGACCGAAAACACCAACCTTGAACTTTCCAGATCCGCCCTGAAATCCCGAAACACCATTTCCAAAAACCTCTTTAAGACTACCGTTTCCCTGGCCGCTTCCGCCGGGCTAATGATCGCTCTTGTGGTGGTTATCGCCGTCTGGATGGCTTCGACCCTGACGAGAAACATCACCTGGCTTATCAACGGCTTTTCCCGTTTCCGCGCGGGCGAGCGGCAGTTCCGTTTTAACGCCCCGACCAAGGATGAGATCGGGGAACTGGCCGATTCGTTTGACGAAATGGCCGACAGTCTCAACGGCGCGGTCAAGGATCCCCTGACAATCATCAATATGGACCACAATATCATCTATATGAATGAAGAAGCCCTTGACACAGTCCATTACTCGCTTGAGGAAATTCGGGGAAAACCGTACGGCGAAGTCAGTCTTTACCCGGCGGGTACGCCCCATGATCCCATACGGGCCCTTGAGGAGGGAAAACAGGCGGAAGTGTTCTACATACCCGAAAGCGGCCGGTACGTGCGGGGAAGCGCCAACTGGCTGCTCGGAAAATCCGGCGAAAGGACGGGAATTATTATCGTTACGGTAGACGTGACGGAACTTATCAGGGTACAAAAAGAACTTGAAAAAGCGGTGTATGAGGCAAACACGGCGAACCAGCACAAGGGCGCTTTCCTTGCCAGAATGAGCCATGAAATCCGTACCCCGATGAACGCCATCATCGGCATGACCGAAATCGTCAAAAAGAAACTTGCCGGAAATACCGAACTCCATTCCGATTTGCAGAAAATAGAAGCTTCTTCCCAGCACCTTTTGGGGCTTCTTAACGACATACTGGACATTTCCAAAATCGAGGCCGGAAAAATAGAACTCAACATGGAACCCATGGATCTGTTGAAGCTTGTAAAAACCGTGGAATCCATTATCAGGCCCCGATGCGAGGAAAAAAACATCGGTTTCAAAACCAATTTCCGTCTCTGCCCGCCGGCGTTTTTTTCAGGCGATCCCCTGCGGCTCAGGCAGGTGCTTATCAACCTTTTGGGAAACGCCGTCAAGTTTACCCCCGAATGTGGACACATAGAATACTCCGTTATTGAAAAAGAAAAAAAAGACGGCAAAACCGTTATCGGGTTTTCCGTTAAAGACGACGGCATAGGCGTTAAAAAAGAAGCCCTTCCGATGCTGTTTAAGCCCTTTGAACAGACTTCGGGAAACATTTCCAAACGTTACGGCGGTACAGGACTGGGGCTCGCGATTTCTCAAAGCATTGTCCAGCTTTTTGGCGGCAGCATCGCCGTCCAAAGCGAGGAAGGAAAAGGCAGCGAATTTAGTTTTTCCGTTGCCCTGAAAGACACCCTGCCCGTGGATGAAGAGACGGTTCTGGAGGACGCTACAGACAAGCTTAAGGGAAAAAGGGCTCTTTTGGTTGACGATGTCGCGATTAACCGGATGATTGCCGCCAATCTTCTTTCACACACGGGCCTGGAAATTGACGAAGCCGAGAACGGAAAAACCGCCCTGGAAATGTTTTCCGCTTCCCCGGAAAACACCTACGACATAATTTACATGGACATCCAAATGCCTGTTATGGACGGATACGAGTCTGCCGGGGCGATACGGGCGCTTCCGCGAAACGACGCAAAAACGGTTCCGATTATCGCCCTTACCGCCAACGCGTTCAAGGAAGACATAGAAAAGGCCGTCTCAAACGGCATGAACGGTCATTTGGCCAAGCCAATAGAAATGGACAAGTGTCTGGAACTTACGTTCAAACTGCTCCGGGAATGAACCCGCCAGTGTATTGACAAATACAGATTGCGTAGAGACCTTATTCAACCGATAAAGGTTTACTCTTATAGTTTCGACCAAATCAAAGAGCAAATAGCGTCAAAACCCACATCGCCCGAGATCTTGGCAGGCACACCAACGAAAAAGTGTCACGGGGTGCCGCAAAAATCGGCCCGGACTTGTTCCGGGACGGGTTTTTGCGGGCAGGCCCCCAAACTTTTTTGTGTGCCTGCCCCGCTAAGCAGCGACGTGGGTTTTGCTCCCATTACGACATTTGATTTTGTCAGAACACTAACGGCCCGCAATGGCATGACCGGTTATCGTGGTTCCCAGGTACACAGGGACGCCCCTGGCATCTATATTCGTTTTGTCAAACTCGCAGCTTAAGGCAATCTCTCCGTCCGCGCCCCGTTTAATCGCCTCCGCGTAGGCGCCGGCCTTGGCCTCCGCGGCCGCGAAGTTTTCCGCCTCCTCCAGGGTCTTAAAGACCCGGTTACCGGTAAACCCAAATACCGTATAATCATCAAGCCCCCCGTGGCTATAGTTGGGACGGACCTTCACCGGGTAAGAGACATAGATGTTGCCGACTACCGCTCCAACGGCGTTGGCAACCTCAAAATGTTCGGGAATAATGGCCTGAGTCCCCAGGAGTTTTGCCACATCGGCTAAAAATATATGGATAGGCGCACCGATGCCGACCAGGGCAAAATCCGTTTTAAAGGCCATGGATACGATCCCCTGATACTCTTCCTTGGCGGATTCGTAGCTTTGCGAGATAAACCGTTCCGCGTCCCCGTCAACGCCCTTTTTCATATAATGCTTATCCTGGTTTTCAAGGAGGAGCTTTACGACATTGAGGTAGATTTTCCGTTTAACCTCATCGTAGATCCTGTTACAAAGCTCTTCCACGGATATGCCCAGGTTAAAAGCCGCGTACCGCGCTCCTAAAAGGGCGGCTTCCGCGGAATATACGGAAAAATCACCCCTGATATGCATAATATCCGTCGGCGTAAGACCACAGATCTGTACTACCCCCTCTTTGACAAGCCGGGAAACCCGGAGGTTGTAAATATCCGTACCGGCGGCGGCCGCGGCGTCCCGGAGTATCCGGGGTCCCTTTTGCAGGGCTTCGCAGAACCGTTTCTCCTGCTCCGTGTACCGTTTCCTGTCTGTAATATCCCGGACAAGCAGGTAGTGTTCATGCAGGTACAGATCGTGGGAAGTCGGGCTGTCCATCAGCTTCCGCAGGCCGGTGATAACGGAAGGATACTTTGCCCCTGCCACACTGAGGGGAACGACCCGGTAATCCTCCAGAAAGACATGGGTTTCGTCGTAATGGACGGCGCTGTCACCTCCCAGGCCGAAGGTCTTGATAGAGAACCCTTGAACGAAGGTCCGCCATTTGCCGACGCTGACGCCTTCCTCCGCTTTAACCGGGACGGCATCCTTCACCAGGGCCATATCGGTGGTGGTTCCCCCCATGTCTATGACCACGCAGTTTACCGCTTTTGAAAGCCATGTCCCTCCGGCAATACTGGCCGCCGGACCGCAAAGCAGGGTTTCTACCGGCCGCAGGGCGGCAAATTCCTCCGACATAAGGGTCCCGTCACTGCGGACAATCATCACCACGGCCTTTATATCCCGTTCCGCCATGGCTTTTTTTATGGCCCCCAGGAATTCCTTAATCACCGGAAAAAGCCCGGCGTTCAAAAGGGTACCCGACGCCCGCTGGAGACAGTTAAGATCGGAGAAGAGTTCATGGCCGCAGACCACCGGTATATCGTGGATACGCTGAAACAATTCCTTCGCCTTCTTTTCCAGGACAGCGTTGTTTTTCATCGCGTATATTTCCAGGATCCCCGCGCCGTCCAGATGACCAAACCGCGCTTTTATATGAGTATTAAAAAGCTCCCAATCAGGTTCCTGTTCAATACCCCCTGAAAAATTGGTATAACTTTCCTGTATGTAAATATCCTCCGCAGGCGGGAGCCCGTATTTTCCGCCAAACTCGTTGATAACCTTTTCATCACCCCCCAGAAATATGAGTTTAGACCGGCCTCCTTTGCCCTCAATACAGGCATTGGTAGCCAGGGTTGTGGAAAGGGCAATTATTTCCGCCGATCTGAGGAGTTCCGGGGGAAGTTTGTCCAGGGCTTCCAGGATTCCCTGGGATAAATCCTGCCTGGTGGTAAGGGCTTTGGCGGCGCTTAAAATCTTCCGCTCCGTAAAGTCGTAAACTACCGCGTCGGTATAAGTACCGCCGGTGTCGATGCCGATTCCTGTTCCGCGGATCATGGTAAAACTATATCCTCCGGGTTATACAATGTCCACGCCGCGCCGTTGAAGCGTGGATCTTTTTCGGCGCCGTTTTTCGTTTTCGGAACATAGAGCCAATTTCAAAATCGGACATTTTGAAATCGCCTCCATAAACCGGGAATTGCCGTGAGGTACTGAAAACTTGACGCTTGTTATACCTTCGGTTATACTTTATAAAAGTCCGGTGAACAATTTTTCTTAAATTGCGTCAGTAATGAACCTCTTGAAGGCGGGGTATTAGACCCCACTGCGAATAAAGCCGATTAAACGGAAGTGATGTGTATGCCGTCCAAAGGTCTTGTATAACAGGCGATACGGTGATAAGACAGATG
>JAIROH010000076.1 GCA_031257595.1 Treponema sp.
TCAAGGGTGTTGATGGTGATGGGTATATCCGGGGGCAGCGTGACCCCCTCAATGGCGCCGTATAACTCGCGTAAGGTGTCGGGATCGCTAAAAAGCAGGGAAAAAACGCTGTCCTTGTACTCTCTGTTTACACCCATGGATGACAATATAGGCCATTGGGGCTGAAAAATCAATGTAGAGGGGACACAGGGTTTACGAATGACTCTCCCCGCCGGAGACCGAGGCGGCGACGTTTCTTGAAAGGGCCGCGTTATGGCGAGTTATACTGCCGGCATAGCCCCGGGCGACCACGCCGCCCGCCAACGCGTCATAAGTAGCGCCGGCGTAAGCCCGGGCTCTTTTTCCTGGCGTTTGTTGAAAAGGCCTCAACGCACTTTGTTTTTTTCATTTTCCCTGCTATACTGTCCCGTATGAACAAGATAATCCTCAAGGCCGAAGACCTCGACGGGTTTTTAACCGAAAACGACAAATCCCACCTTGCGAAAATGGACGGCCTGTACCGAAAGGCCCTGGCGTGTTTCAACATCCTTTCCACGACCCGCCTTGCTTCCGAACGCGGACGGGAAGAAGACAACCTGATACGGCTTTATAACGAAATGGGTTCTTTAATGCAGGAGATATGTAACGGCGAAAAGGGCCTGCAGGTTTATTCGTTCCTTACCCCCCAGGAAAGCCATCCGGAAGCGTCAAGGGTTATCGCCAAACTCCGGGATTACCGGACCGAAAACGTCGAATTTGTATACTACATCCAAAGGGCCTATGAGATGCTTTTTAAGCTTGCCTATGGAGGAACCCCGGCGTCGAATAAAAATTACATGGTTGTTCAAACTCCGGTTAATGTGCCTGTTACCAATTACGCGATTCATAAAATAAACAACATCGATGAAAAAATTGAAAATACCGTTATGTGCGTCATGCTGAGGGGAGCCCTGCTTCCATCGATGATCCTTTCCAAGGAAATCGAGGAGTATTCATCGCATTCCTACGCAACCCCTTTTGCCCTGTTCAAAATCAGACGGGATGACACCAAGCATGAAAACGACATGGAGTACATTCTTGATCTTGACAGATCGTACTTTAACCTTGAATCCCTTGACGGCAGGGATCTTATCTTTGCCGATCCGATGAACGCCACCGGCGGAAGTCTCGTGACGGTTATTAAATACCTTCAGAGCGAAGGCATTACGCCGCGCTCGGTGGTATTTTTCAATGTCATCGCCGCCCTGAAAGGGGCTTTGCGGGTTGTACGGGCGCTGGACAACTGCGTAGTCTATACCCTCTGGATGGATCCGGTACTGAACGAGCTGGCCTACATTATGCCGGGACTTGGGGACGCCGGCGACAGGATCAACGGAACCGATCAGGCCGAATATCCCCGAAACATTATCCAGCTTATCGCCGACTACGGATCAAATATCGCCCAGCTTTACCGGGCCCAGCTCAGGGAGATAGAAGATACGGTTTTGGGCAGGGTATTTCCGGGTGTCCGTAAAACGACCGGAAACGGTAATTGAATTTTGCGGTATACAATTTGTGGTATATATGAAAAGCGGATTCGTTTCTAAAGGCTTTTTCTTTGCGCTGCTTTTGGCTGTAACGGAGTTTTCATGTGTTTCGGACACCAGGGCCGAAGACTACTATGCTCTGGGCAAGGCGTATTTTGATCTTGGAAGCTACGAAGAAGCCGAAAAATGGTTTACCAAATCAAAATTCAACGAAAAAACAAAAATGGCCTCGATGTACAATTTGGGCCGGGTTTCTTTCGAAAGTGGCAGCTATGACAAGGCTTTGAAATATTTTGAAAGCATCCTCAAAAACGATCCTGAAAACCTTACCGCCCTTAAAGCCGCCGCCTATACCTGCGTAAAAACCGGCGATACCCAGGCGGCCCTTGAATATTACCGGCGCGCCGCGGCGCTGCTGCCTGAAAACGCCGATGAACGTTACAATTACGCCCTGCTGCTTGCCGCCCTGGAAATGTACGAAGACGCGGAGATTGTGCTGCTTTCCGGCGACGGAACCCCGAGTTCGTCTGATTCCCTGGACAATAAAAAGCTCTTGCTTCTTGCCAGAGTACAGAAATCCCTGGGGAAGCCCGAAGCCGTCGATGGTTATAACGCGTACCTGGCAAAAACAGACGATCCGGCGGTACGTTTTGAATTCGCGGAAGCCCTTGAGGAACAAAAGCTGTACGCGAAAGCCCTTGAAGAATATAACCGCCTTAAAGAAACGCCTCAAAACAATACGGGTAAGTCTCCGGAAAAACCCCTCGTGCTGTTCCGCATCGCGCGGGTTATGCTTGTTTCCGACCCTTCGGATGAAAACGGCCTTGCCGCGCTGGAAGAGGCGCTTCAAAGCGGCTATGAGGACGAGGCGGAAATTGACGCGCTGTTTAAAACGGCCGGTATACCCGAAGAAAAACAAAACGAGCTAAAAGGCCAAAGTTCAAGTTCTGAATAGCCGGTGTTCTGTCCTATAACAGATCGGCTGTATGCGACGGTTTGGCGGCCCGAATAAGGAAATGCGTAGCATTTCCAGGGCCGACAAACTGTGCCGGATCAGGGAAGCCGCTTGCGCGGCAATCAGAAAGTGGGAAGGAGCGTAGCGACTGACTTAGCCGAATGGAGACCAAGCCGCCTACCGGGCCCGAAGCACATGCAGTCCTCGTGTTTCCAATTAATTATACTATTCGTATTTCTAATTCTTTGCCAATAGCTCTCGCTATCGGTTTAGTGCTATATCCAATTCTTTTGTCGGTGTTTTTTCCGTCTTTTTTTGGAAACTATGTAATAAGAGCCGGTTTCAAAATTAATTAACTGTGCGCAAAAGCGCACTTTTGAAACCGGCTTTTGTACTTTTTCAGGCCCTTTGGGCCTTACAAAAGTACTTTTTTATTGGTAGTGATTTCAAA
>JAIROH010000184.1 GCA_031257595.1 Treponema sp.
ACTCCCACTCCTTGAGAATCCTGTTGGATTTGACCGCAAGGCTTCCGTTTTTGGGATCCGAAAGGGCGCGGATCTCTTCCGTAAGAGCCCGAAAACCGTTGTTAAGGCACATGTCCAGAGCGTAAGATTTTTCGATTACGCCGCCCATGGCAAAAAAGCGCTTTGCAAGATCCTCAAGATCGCCGGCTTTAGCGGAACCGAGAATCCGTAAAAAGCCGTTGTAAAGGGCCGTCTGGTTTTTTGACTTCGCGTAATCCATTTCGTCTATGACTTTTTTTACATACTCCGGCGCGTTGTTTTGAAGAAGCATTTCCGCGGAACCGATGCGGATCCTGTCGCTGTTTTTTCGTTCGGTAAACAGGTTTTCAAGAATACCACGGGCGTCGGCGTTCCCTATGGCGCCCAGGGCTTTTACCGCCTCGTCCCGAACATTGGGTACCTCGTCGTTTTCGCAGCGGAATTTAAGGTAAGGTACGGCTTCTTCCAGTTTCCGGTCGCGGGAAGCCCGCGCCGCCGCGATACGGGTACGGTAGTAGGAATCCCTAAAGGCTTCCAGTATCGCGGCATCGGCCTTTTCTCCCCTAAAAGGCCCCAAAGCGGCTATGGCGGCGGCGCGTACGTTGGGATCGCCGGATGCGGCCGCCGCGAGTATGGCCGGAAGCCCTTCCTCATCGCCGATGGCGGACAGCCCCTCAAGCGCGGCCATGCGCAGGGGTACCCGTTCGTCATTATTTTCGGCTATGGAAACCAGGAACGGGATCCCTTTTTTTGACCCGGTCGATCCCAGGGCTATGATAATTTCCCTGTGGTTTTCGTCTCCGGGTTCCTTATTGGTATAATAGTCTACAAGGAATTCGGCCGTTTTTTCGCTGTCGCCGTTTTTGGCGATTCTTCCAAGAGCGCGTATCGAGGCGTTCATAAAACGGCTTTCTTCGCCGTCAAGAATTTCCATAAGAATTTCCGACGCCAAAGGCGACTCGATTCTCCCCATATAATCAATGGCCGCCGAAACAGTCTCAAGCGCTTCGTTATCCCGATCTTCAATAGCCTTGACAGCCCTTTCTTCAAGGCCTTCTTTTTTCCTGTCGGCGAAAAAACTGAATACCTCCGTGAGTATGTTTTTATTTTTTGTTTTTTCCGCCAGAACGGCAAGTTCCCTGTCTATCGGATCTTCGGGAACCCTTTCCCCCGGCGGTTTTCCCGAATTCTCTTCTGAAAAAACGTCCTGGGGTTCCGGGCCTGTCTGTTCCGCACGGAGGCTTTTTATAAGGTTGGCGATTTCCGTATCGGTACCGTAGCGGATAATCGTAAGACGCTGCTCTTCTACGGTGGGAACGGGCTTTTCCGCGGCTTCGCTTTCCTGGCTGTAAACGGATAGAACGGCGCAAAAGGCAAATAAAACAACAACTGTTTTTTTTATCGAAAGGGCTGCCCTTTCAAAACTGAAATTTTGAAAGAGCCTCGATATTTTGGTCATTAAGGACCTCCATGATAACGGCGCAAAAAATTTTTTTTATATACGGCAAAACTGTCTTCATTGACAGCTTTTCTTGCCTCCTCTATCAGATTAAACAAAAAATACAGGTTATGGTAACTGGCCAGCATTGAACAGAGTATTTCTCGTGTTTTAAAAAGATGCCGCAGATAGGCCCTGCTGTAGGTCCTGCAGACTTTGCAGAGACATGCTTCATCTATCGGACGTAAATCAGCGGCGTTTTCGGCTTTTTTTATCGAAAGCTGTCCGTCATGGGTAAAAACCCTGCCGTTCCGTCCCGTACGGGTGGGCAGAACGCAGTCGAACATGTCTATTCCGTTCCCAATGGCTTCAAGGATATATTCAGGCGTACCGATTCCCATCACATAGCGTGGTTTGTCTTCCGGCAAAAGGGAAGACGTAAACGCCAGGTAGTCAAGAAACACTTCGACAGGCTCTCCGACCGAAAGGCCTCCTATAGCTATTCCGGGCGTGTCCGCTTCGACGGCGCGGGCGGCGCTTTCCTCCCGTAAATCCCTGTAGAAGTTGCCCTGGACAATCGAAAAAAGGGCCCCTTCGTACCCGTTTGTACCGGCCAGAAGCCAGGTGTCTTTTGCCCGGTTCAGCCAGCCGGCGGTAATGTCAACGGCCTCTTTTGCCTCCGCTTTCCCGATGTCCCATGGAGTACAGACATCAAGCTGCATTTGTATGTCGGTCCCCAGAATTGTCTGTAGTTCCACGGCTTTTTCCGGGCTTAGAAAATGCAGCGATCCGTCTATATGGGATCGGAACCGCACCCCTTCTCCGGTGATCTTCCTGAACGGTGAAAGGGAAAAAACCTGGAATCCCCCCGAATCGGTCAGGTAGTTTCCCCGCCATTTGGTAAAGCCCCTTAGCCCGCCCGCGGCCGAAACAACTTCCATTCCGGGCCTGAGGTACAGGTGATAAGTATTTGCCAGAATAAGGTTAAAGCCGATCTCCTCCAAATCCCCGTTGGAAAGGGCCTTGACCGTACCGTTTGTCCCCACAGGCATAAAAACAGGCGTTTTGACCGTACCGTGGGGCAGTTTCAGGATTCCGTTTCGCGCCCCCGAAGAACGATCTTTTTTCATTATCTCAAATATACTCATTTACACTATGTCTTCGCATAGCGAAGCAGGAAAAAACCCGCCGCGATACAGACAAATACAGGCGTCCACGCGCCCGCGGCGGGAGGCATAATGCCGACCTTGGCGCTCATCATCGTGACCATCTCTATCACATAAAATACGACCGCCGTACCAAGGCTGGCCAAAAGGTTCATAAGCAGTATGTTTTTTTTGAAACGGCCGCCCAGGGTTACCGAAAGAAAAATCACGACAAAGGAAACCGTCGAAAAAGAAAAACGATGATGATAGTCCGTCCGCGCGGAAGCGGTCGGAAGGCCGGAATTTTCCAGGTCCCGGATAAGCAGGGCCACGTCGCCGGCCTTTAGATCTTCCGCGGCAATCGCCCCCCGCCTGAACGCTTCCGGTTCGGCGGTAAATCTGCCATTTTCGTCAAGCGGCAGCGTTTTAATAAATTCACCCTGGTATTCATACATCACCGATCCGCTCAATGACCAGGAACTTCCGTTCCACTCCGCCTTACTGGCCCTGACAAGGGAGTTAAAGCGATTGTCTTCGTCCAGCTCAATTATCGTAAGGCCGTTCAGGGTTTCCGAAAGCCTGTCAAAGTAGTCGACCGCATAAATAAGCCTGCCCCCATTGGTTTTGATTACCACATCCGAACTGCTTTGCTGTTCCTGACTCTGAAGCAGCTGCCTGCTCAGATCTTTTTTCATGCGAAGCGTCGGAACAACGACGTTGTCCTCAAAAAAGAAAGAAAAAACCGAAAAAACCATCCCGATAACAAACAGGGGGACACAAAGGCGTGGAAAGGGTACGCCGGAACACAGAACCGTGGTAAGCTCGTTCCTCGCGTAAAGATCTCCCAGCATATAGGCCGAAGAAAAAAGCAGAGAAACAGGCAGGGCGTAAAGAAAACTTTTTGGAACATAGTAAAGCGAGACGGTAAATATCTGCGCTATTCCGGCGCCGTTGTTGAGAAACCGGGTCAGATTGACAAAAAGATCGATAAGAACAACCAGCAGCATAAACATCGAAATGGACGCGGCCAGTACGGGAAAAAACTGTTTAATAAGGTACTTATCAACAATTTTCATTAACGTTTCAGCCTGTACAAAACAAGAATAAATCCGGCGCCCAGGGAAAGGATGTTCGGCAGCCACATCGACCAAAACGGCGAAAAACCATGCTGGGTTCCCGCCGTCTGGCCGCCCAGCAGCAAAGCCCAGTATAAAACGGAAATAATGATGCCGATTAAAAATCCCACCGTCTGGCCGCTTTTTTTCGCCAAAAGTCCCAGGGTTACGGCAAGAAATACAAAACAAAGGGCGCCGAAAGGAATGGAAAATTTTTTGTAGTATTCAAGCCGGTATATTGAAAGAATCCTGTCTTCTTTCATCAAGGAAATCGCGTTTAGATTTGCGTTAAAATCGTTTCCCAGATTCTCGATCCGGTACCATCCGGAACTTCCCGGCCCGGTGCGTAGGGCATTTTCAAAAATCAGGGCTTTATCGGCAAGACTCCACTTTTCCCGGTTGATGCCGGCCCGCAGGGTATCCTCTTTTCTAAGGATTTCGCTCCGCACGTCTACCGAACTCATTTCCCGCGGTCCCGGGTCATATACCGCCTGTGCGGCGTCTTCCTGGGACATTGTATACGTAAGCGAGGAGCTTGTCGCGTAATCGTAGTTTCTCCGTTCGTTCTCCTTCCCTGTTTGGACAAAAGCGTCCTTGAGATCTATGCTTATCCGCTTTTCATCCGATTCGCGCAGCGCCGCCTCTTTTGATACGATTACTCTTCGTTCCCCGTCGTTTGTCCTGTCCATGATAATAATATCATTTATCGATTTTCCCGAAACCGGTCCGGTTATGATAACGGTATTTTTGAAGCGTTTAACCGAATTTGATTCAAATTCCAGTCCGGGAGACGAAACGGCGATCCTGCGGTACAGTCTTGAAAACTGAATGGTTCCGGCGGGAAGAAGAATATCGTTGGCAAAAAAAGAAATAAAAGAAATAGCAATGCCGACAAA
>JAIROH010000235.1 GCA_031257595.1 Treponema sp.
TACAGCGCCATAATGGAAGACCTTTATCTGGAAAGGGAGTCTGTTGAGAAACTTTGCGATCGGATTTTTGAATTTGAAAATGAAGTCATCAGACAACTGCCGAAATACGGTTTTAGCGCCGTGGGCCTCGCGGACGACTGGGGAACTCAGACCTCCCTTATGATAAATCCGGAAATGTGGCGCGAAATGTTTAAACCCCGTTATAAAAAACAGATAGCCCTTGCCCACAGCCTCGGACTTTACGTGTATATGCATTCCTGCGGGTATATTTTTGATATTATCGGGGATTTAATTGAGATTGGCCTTGACATTCTTAATCCGGGACAGCCCGACATAAATAATGTTCCTGAAATGGGCAGATGTTTTGGAGGCGGAATTTGCTTTTCCTGTCCGCCAAGTTATCAAAACGCCGCTGTCAGCGGAGACAGGGAGGCGGTTGTCTCCCAAATTCG
Source organism: Treponema sp. (assembly GCA_031257595.1). GTDB lineage: Bacteria > Spirochaetota > Spirochaetia > Treponematales > Breznakiellaceae > JAIROH01. The sequence goes on from JAIROH010000235.1 coordinate 453, forward strand.
TCAGTACAAACATTATCTTTCAAAAAACGGGGGGCTTATCGGTATTATTCCGGAAGATTCGGCCCCGCTTGGCATAAGCAAGGAAACGTTTGAACTGATGGAAATGACATTTAACGAGGAGTGTATATGAAATATCCCAAAGAAACGCTTAAGGAAGAGGGCCTTGATCCGGTGGTACTGGTAAAGTACATAGAACACACGGTACTCTACCCTGACACAAAAAAAGAAAAAGTAAAAATCCTTTGTGAAGAGGCAAAGGCCAGCGGTTTTCCCGGAGTCTGCGTTAATCCCGTCCATGTCGCTTTTGCCGCGTCGGAACTAAAGGGGACCGGCATTGTCGTCTGTACGGTTATCGGTTTTCCCCTTGGAGCGACGACTCCGGCGGTCAAGGCTTTCGAGGCTTTCGAAGCGGTGAAAAACGGCGCCGGGGGGCTTGATATGGTAATCAACATAGGGGCGGTGAAGGACGGTAACTGGGAATTGGTGGAAAAAGATATACGCGGAGTGGTTGAGGCCGCCGCCGGTAAAGCCCACGTAAAGGTAATCATGGAAAACTGCCTTCTTACCGACGAGGAAAAAATAAAAGCCTGTGAAACGGCAAAAAAAGCGGGTGCCCAATTCGTCAAAACCTCTACGGGAATGAGTACCGGCGGCGCGACCGAATATGATGTGGCTTTAATGAAAAAAACCGTAGGGGAAGACATGGGCGTAAAAGCGTCGGGCGGGGTCAGCAATCTTCCCGTAATTGTAAAGATGATAAACGCGGGAGCCTCAAGAATAGGCACCGGTTCCTACATGAAAACCTTAAACGCTCTTAAAGGAGGAAGATAATGCCGGAAAAAATTGACTTTCAGAATCTGCTTCGCCGTGTCGGGAACATTGAACAGCTTGCGGGGATACGCAGAATAAGCTACACGTCCGGCAGGCGGGACGGAATACGCGCGTTTGAAGTCTACAATGCCGCGGGGCTGCGATTCAATGTGCTGGAAAGCCGCTGTCTTGATATTTTCAATGTCTGGTATAAAGGGGTCCCCTTTGCCTTTGTTTCAAAGCCGGGCATGGTGGCGGCGGCCCACGCGGACCTTCACGGGGTAAATTTTCTGCGAAGCGGGGCGGGGGCCGGCATACTGTACACCTGCGGCCTTACCAACGTCGGGCCCGAATACAGGGACGACGGCGCCTACGACATTTTTCACGGACGGATCCGGTTTATCGCGCCTGAAAATTCGGGCAGCAGCGAAGAATTCAGGGACGGCGACTATCTGATGAAAATTTCAGGTGAAATGCGGGAAGCAAGCCTTTTTGGGGAACACCTGACCCTGACACGGGAAATCTCCACTTCCTTTAACAGCAGGAGCATAGAGATAAAAGACGTAGTTGAAAACCGCGGCTTTGAAGAAAAAGAATTCATGATCATGTACCACATGAACTGCGGTTATCCCATTATTGATCAGGGCGTACAGGTTTTTATCCCTTCCGCCGGAATAAAACCGATGAGTCCGTCCGCCGAAAAAGCGCAGTCCGAATGGGACAAAATAAGCGGCCCTGTGGACGGACAGGTGGAGCATGTTTTTGTCCACAACGTAAAGCACGATAAGGACGGAATGGTATATGCCGGGGTGTATAATCCAAAGCTCGCTCTGGGAATTTACAACTGCTTTGCCTTTGATTCCATGAACTACCTTGTAGAATGGAAAAGCATGATGTCCGGCGATTATGTACTGGGGCTTTCGCCCGCGAACAATCATGCCGCGGGCAGGGCCTTTGAACGGTCCAACGGAACCCTGCATCGGATCAAGCCGTTTGAGAAAAAACCCGCCGGAATGAACATTGTCATTATCGACGGCGAAGAAGATCTGGCGGAATTCAGGAAAAAATTTGAAGGCTGTGTGTTATGACAAGCAAAGAACGTTTTGCCCGCATGTTTGATCACAAAGAGGCGGACAGGGTTGCGATGTGGGATTTTCCCTGGCCGGGAACGCTCAGGCGCTGGCATGACGAGGGGATGCCGCGGGATGTTTCCTATGAAGAATACTTTGACGTGGATAATGTCGGCAGGGTACAGGCAGACAATTCACCCAGGTATCCCAAAGCGGTTGTCGCGGAGGACGATACGTTTATAACCGAAAGTACGGAGTGGGGCGCCAGGGTCAGGAATTTCAAAAACCAGGATTCCACACCGGACTATGTTGATTTTACGATAACAAATCCGGACAAATGGCGTGAGGCGAAGGAACGTATCACCCCAACCAAAGACAGGGTTCCCTGGGACTATCTAAAAGAAAACTATCCCAAATGGGTAAAAGAAGGCCGCTGGCTTTTGGGGGACGTGTTTTTCGGTTTTGACAACATGCATTCAAGCGTTGTCGGGACCGAAACGATGTGCATAGCCCTTGTTGAAGATCCCCAGTGGTGCGTTGACATGTACACACACAGTCTCAAGGTAAATCTCCAGCTCTTGGATCTTGCCTGGGACGCCGGTTATGTTTTCGACATGCTCAATCTTAGGGACGATCTTGGCTACAAGCAAAGCCAGTTCTTTTCCCTGGACACGTACCGGGAGCTTATCAAACCTGTTCATAAAATGGCGGCCGATTGGGCCCATAAAAAGGGAATTAAAATACGGCTCCATTCCTGCGGTTATATCATGCCGTTTGTCGCCGATTTTATTGACGCGGGCATCGACGCCCTTCATCCGATGGAAGTAAAGGCCGGCATGGATCCCGCCCTGGTAAAACAGCGGTTTGGAAAAAACCTGGTGCTTCACGGCGGCATTAACGCCATGTTGTGGAAAGATATAGACGCCGTGCTTGCCGAAATGGAACGGCTTATCCCTCTTTTGAAGGAAAACGGCGGTTATATTTTCGCGGCGGATCATTCAATTCCCAACGACGTAAGTTTTGAAAACATGAAAAAGATAATGGCGCTCGCGAAAAAACTGGGAACATACTAACCGGAAGGAGGGATTTGTGCGGGAGATGACTTCACATGAACGAATCAGGCGGGCCTATGAACGCGAAGAGCTTGATCGGATTCCCATTTTTGACGTTCCCTGGACGACTGCCATTACCCGATGGGAAAAAGAAGGGCTGCCTGCGGGCATGCCGTTTTACGAATATTTTGACATTGACAGAATCTGCAAGATCGATGTAGACAATAGTCCGCGGTTTCCGGTGAAAATCCTTGAAGAAACCGATGAATATGTTATTCAAACCCATCCCTGGGGTTGTACCTATAGAATGTGGAAAAACAAGATGAGCCTTCCGGAATTTATTTCCTATTCAATTGTGGATGAAGAAAGCTGGATAGCCGCCAAAAACCGGATGGTTCCTTCGGACGACAGGATACCCTGGGACTTTCTTGAGGAGAATTATGGAAAATGGAAGTCCCGGGGCTATTGGATCCGCGCCCGTCTATGGTTTGGTTTTGACGTAACTCATTCTTATTTGTGATCGACCTGGTCAAGGAACTTGGCGTATATTAGCGGAAAAACACAGGGGAGATGACAATGGAAACAGTTAAGGTTGTCGTTCAGGGCAGTATGATATTTGACTTGATAACCAAGGCAAAAGTTTTGCCCAGGGTAGGGCAGGCCGTAATCGGTACCGGTTTCGGGAT
>JAIROH010000252.1 GCA_031257595.1 Treponema sp.
AATGGTTCCGGTTCCGGCCTTGAGTTCCAATGACCGGGCTGCTCCGCTGCTGTTTACTGTAGACGTAAAACCTATGTTGCCGGTGCCGGAATCCAGGACTACATCATCCCCCAGCGTTACCGCCCCGGTGTAGGCCTGCGCCCCCGTGGTTGTTATATCGGCTCCCACATTGCTTGCCCCGTATACGCGGACCCCCGCAAGAGTGCCGCCCACGGTTCCACCGAATGCCGCCTTTGTCGCGTTAGAGCCGTTCCCTACCGTCAGCGTCCGGCTTGCGGCGTTCCCGTTTACCGTGTTGTTGAACGTTACTGTGTTCGTTCCGGCCACAAAGTCCGTCCCGTCCGCCTCAAGCGTTACCGTCCCGCCGTAGGTCTGGTTCCCGGTGGTCGTTACGTCCGCGCTTATGCTGGAAGAGCCATCTACCGATAGAGAGACGCCGGTTAAACCCCCGCCGCCTATGGTTGCCCCGCCTAATACAGTTAGTCCATAACTCAGGGTAGCGGTTCCCGCGCCGCTCTTTGTTAGCGATCCTACCGTTACCGCAACGTCAAAATTGATTGTCTGCGCTGAACTGCCGTTCAGTGTTAACGCATCTATATTCGAAATTGTTCCACTGTTGGTTAAATTTCCGCTTATGGTCAGGCTGTTACCGTCCAGATCGAGGGTTCCGGCAGTAATTGTTAAAGCGTCAAGTATCAAAGAGCTGGTTAAAGGTGCCGGATCGGTGCCGATGGTATTTATAGTAAGAGTATTGCCTGTTCCTATCGGAAGAGTAGGTACAAGCCCGCTGGTCCAATTACCTGCATCCCCCCAAATACCGTTATTCGCCCCAGTCCATTCATAATTATCCCCCCAGCCCAGTCCGGCGCAAAAAACGAGGATTCCAACGACTGTCCAAAATTTCTTCATCCGATACTCCGCCTATCCTCCGCGCTGTTCTTGCCAGGAAAGTTGGCTCTGTATGCCGAAAACAACCTTTTACTGTTCCTTACCCTAAAGTATACCATTTTTTGCAAAAAATCCCCTGTCTATGGGGGGACTTTAGAGAAAATTTTCCCAGTATTGGTATACCTATCGGCGAAATTCAGGAAAAAATGGAGTTCTCCGCCCCAAACACATTTGACAGGTATTTAAATTGTATGTATATTGTATGAAGAGAAGGAATGAACATGCCGTTGTTACAGGTTCGGGATTTCCCCGAGGATGTTTATGAAGAGATTACATTTGAGGCTCGTCAACAGAATAGAACAATAGCCCAGCAGACAATTATTCTGATAAAAAAGGGACTCGGTGAGGAAATATCAAACAGGGAACGAAGAAAACTCGCCGTGGAAAGGACATCTTCCCGAAATGTACCCCAAAACGTGAAATCCGTTGATTATGTACAATTTGTTCGCGAGGACAGGGATAGATGACAGGATCACTTGATGTGTGCGGGGCAATGGAAATTCGAATAACCAGTGATTCAATTTTGGCGGCGATTTGTAAAAACAATAATATTCAGACCTGTTATTAGTATTCTGTCCTAATCAAATGCCACAATGACAGCAAAGTCCACGGCCACGTAGTTGCCGATGGCGCTGCTTATCGAGGCACATGTGCCCGTGCCCTGAACAGGCGCACAAAAACGAAAACGGCGTAGCCGGATTAGGCCGACGCGTCCAATACCGTTCTAAGCAGCGCGAGGCCCTGTTCGATTTCCCCGTCGCTTATGACATAGGGCGGCAGCAGCCTAAGCGTTTTTTGCCCGGCGCTGAGGATAAGGAGGCCGGAGGGGTCCGCGGCAAGGCAGGCTTCAAGTACGGGCCAGGCGTCTTTTTCAATATCTATGCCGGTCATAAGGCCCCTGCCCCGGATTCCCTTTACGAGCGGATGGTTCCACCCTTTAAGGATCGCCGTTATCTTTTCGCCTTTCCGGGAAATCTCTTTGAGGAAGGCCGGATCGGTTACCGTATCAAGCACGACGACGCCGGCCGCCGCCGCCAGGGGGTTGCCGCCGAACGTTGAGCCGTGGTCGCCCGTTTCAAAAACACCGGCGGCCCTGTCCCCGGCAAGCACCGCGCCGGCGGGAATGCCCCCGGCAATGCCCTTCGCCAGCGTAACGACATCGGCCTTTACGCCATAGGATTCACAGGCAAGAAAAGTTCCCGTCCGGCCAAGGCCGCACTGGATTTCGTCAAACATAAGCAGGATGTCCCTTTCGGCGCAAAGAGCGGCGGCGGCGCGGATAAATTCTTCGCTCTGGGGAACAATGCCGCTTTCTCCCTGGACGGCCTCAATCAAAAGACCCGCGGTGGTTTTTTTGTCGAGGGCTTTGTCCAGGGCGGCGATGCCGGGAATGTAGTCAAAGCCTTCGGTAAACGGCCCAAAATCCCGGTGGAATTTTTCCTGGCCCGTGGCGGCAAGGGTCGTAATCGTCCTTCCGTGAAAACTCCCTTTAAGGGTAACGATCCGGTGCCTGCCTTCTCCGTATTTTTTCAGCGAATATTTCCTGGCGATCTTGCAGGCGCCCTCGTTGGCTTCCGCGCCGGAATTACAGAGAAACACCTTTTTCATCCCCGCGCCGGAACAGGCCCGCACAAGCTTTTCGGCAAAGACAAGGCTCACATCGCTCTGGTAGTAGTTGCAGGTATGAATCAGCTTTGCCGCCTGAACGGAAACCGCCCTGACCAGCGCGGGATGATTATGCCCGAGGCAGTTTACCGCTATGCCGGAACTGAAATCCAGGTAGACTTTTCCTGTTGTGTCGTACAGCCACGCGCCCCGGCCTTCCGTAAAGGTTACAGGCAGCCTGTGGTACGTGTTCATAAAATAATCGGACATTTGTTACCCCTTTGTAAAACATCGCCGCATGTTGCTGTTTTTATAAGGACTTAAACCCTATTGGTTCGCCGCGGCCACGGTCACCCGCAGCGGGAACGTCGTCATTCCGTCGACGTTTATCACCACATCTTTCCAGCCCGGGGCCCGCGAATCGTAGCCGGAAAAACTGACTTTATGCTCGGAAAACCGCAGCGGCGCGGAGGAACCATCCGAGTACCACGCATAGACGGGAACCGTATTGATATCGAAACTTTCCCCGATGGCATACACCCACTTGGTTACATGCCGGTAGTCTATCGTGACGTATGTCATTGTTTTTGCCGGAACGGAAGGCGTCACGGATTCGGCCGGTCCGTTTACCGAAGGAGGCGGCGCGGCGCTCACGGTCACGGGAAAAGTGGTGGAAACGCCGTCAACGCTTATCGTCAGTATCTGGGTGCCTATACGCGACGGAACATAGCCCGATACATTGGCCCCGGTAACGGGAATGTTTTGATCTATCGAAGAAATCGTGTCCGTATAGGTACCCAGCACCGAAAGGCCCGCCAGGTCGAGGGCTTCGCCTTCGGTATACGTGATGCGGGGATAGCCGATAATGCGCAATGACGAAAGGCCCATGACACTGACGGAGAAAACGGCGGTCTTTTCCCCGACCCGCACGGTCAGGGGCTGCTGGCCTATGCGGGCGGCATCGTAGCCGGTGACATTTTCCGCGGTCAGGCTGAGTTTTTCGCTGCCTATGCCTTCCCAGGTGCCCCATACCTCAAGACCGTTAAGTTCCAGGGCTTCGCCCCGTTTGTAGCGGCTCTTTACCGGCGACGCCACAATCCGTATCGACGAAAGGGGAACGGTTATCACCCTGAATACCGCGGTTCTGCCGCCGGCGGTCACGACAACGGTCTGCTGCCCGGCCTTGTTTTTTTCATAACCGGAAATATTGGAACCGGTGACGGCGATAACCTGGCTTCCCATGCCTTCCCAGGTACCCTCCACCACAAGGCCCCTTAGATCGAGGTTTTCGCCCACCTTGTACAGTGTCTTGGTCGGCGGCACCTGTATGGCTATGCTCTGGAGGATTTTAACGTCTACCGTAAAAGACGCGCTCCGCCCTTCGGCCGAAATGATGACGGTCTGTACGCCGGGAAGATCCGCGTTATACCCCGAAACGGTGAGACTTTCCGGAGGGTAATAACCGGAACCCACCGGGTCCGCCCACTGCGCCTGAATCACAAGCCCGGCTATACTCAGGGCTTCGCCCTGACGGTAAATCAGTTTGGAAGGAGGGCTAATCATTTTAATGGAAAGAAGCGGCACCACGGTAACGCGAAACGTCGTCTGCAGCCCGTTCACGGTGATAACCACCGTCTGCTCCCCGGCCCGGTGCCTGTCATACCCGGAGACATGGGACGGCGAAATATAGACGGGCTTTACGTCACCTTTTTTATAAACGCCGCTGACGCTTAAACCCGCGAGCTCAAGAGCCTGCCCCTGGCCGTAGACGGTACGGGCCGGCGGAGTATCAACCGCGATGGACTGCAGGGTATTACAGCCGGAAAGAACAAAAGCCAAACCAGACGCCGCAAGCGCAAAAACCGCAATTTTTTTCATATTACCGCTCCGCAAAAAGATACTGTTTATTCTATCATCGTACCGATTCCCTCGTCGGTAAAAAGTTCAATTAAAAGGGCGTGGACAAGCCTGCCGTCAATGATATGGGCTTTTTTTACCCCCCCGTCCATCGCGAGAAGGCAGCAGTCAACCTTTGGTATCATCCCCTTGCTGATAATCCCGCTTTTTTTTAGCTCTTCCAGGTCGGCCCTGCCGGCGACTTTGACCAGGGAATTTTCATCGTGCACGTCTTTGAGTACGCCCCGGACATCGGTCATAAGGATGAGTTTTTCCGCGCCCAGCGCGGCGGCTATTTTTGCCGCGGCGGTATCGGCGTTGACGTTAAGAACTTTCCCTTCGTCTTCCCCTGTCCCGATGGCGACGGAGGACACAACCGGAATGCTGCCCGACGCGAGAAT
>JAIROH010000259.1 GCA_031257595.1 Treponema sp.
TGTAAGCCGTTTTTTCTGGCCGTAACTCAGGGCGCTTACCGGCCAGTTCCTGAACGGATAAAGCCCGCAGACCTTAAGGGAATTGTAGACCCGCTCCCGGATTTCATTTTCCCCCACATCCCTGTTGCGAAGACCAAAGGCGACTTCGTCGTAGATCATCGGGAACGAGATCATCTGGTTGGGATTCTGCATCACATAGCCGATACGTTCCGCCCGTTCCATTATCGTAAGCGGGCCAAGGTCTTCTCCGTTAAAATACACCGTTCCCGAATCGGGCCTGCAAAAACCGCAGATAAGTTTAGCCAGGGTTGATTTGCCCGCGCCGTTTTCCCCGACAAGGCTCATACATTCCCCTTGGCCGACAAAAAAGGAAATACGCTCCACGCCGCCCGGCGTTCCGGAACCGGAAAAACCCCGGCCCCCATAATCGGCGTTTTCATACCTGAACGACAGATCCCGTATTTCAAGCAGGGGACGCGGCGTTTCGGGCCGGGGCACTTCGGCGCGCCAGTCAAGAAGGGCGGCTTTGTCAAAATTCAGGGTTTCAAGGCTTTGCGGCCGGGACGCCGCCGTAACCGGAACGCCGGCATAGCGGAGGGCGCTTACATACAGGGGTTCCCGAATACCCGCCTCGGGAAGAAGCCCCGAAGCGAGCATTTCCGCAGGGGGAAGATCCGCGGCGATACGGCCCCCGTCGAACAGCACGATACGGTCTACGGGCCTGTGGAGAACGTCTTCCAGCCTGTGTTCGACAATCAGGATAGTCTTGCCGGTGTTTTTGTGGAGCTCGTCGATAAGCTCAATCGCCTCCATCCCGGCCGCGGGGTCCAGGTTCGCGAGGGGTTCGTCAAAGAGCAGGAGGTCCACATCATCCATCAAAACTCCGGCCATGGAAACCCGCTGTTTTTGACCTCCGGAAAGATCCTGGGGAGATTTGGAAAGATGCCCTTCCATGCCTACCAACGCCGCCGTTTCCGCGGCCCGGCGGCGCAGTTCCGCGGTCGGGATACAGTCGTTCTCCGCGGCAAACGCGATGTCTTCGGCGGCGGAAAGTCCCATAAACTGGCCGTCCGAATCCTGGAGTACCGTCCCGGCGCGTTTTGATATTTCAAAAATATTCAGGGAAAGGCCGTTTTCGCCCATGATGTTGTACTCGCCCCAAACGGTTCCCTTGTACGCATGGGGAATGAGGCCGTTGATACAATGTATGAGAGTGGATTTACCCGAACCTGAACGGCCAAGAATGAGGATCTTTTCTCCCTTTTCAACCCTAAAGGTAATATCCTTTAACGTAGGTTCGGTCTGAGATCGGTACCGGAAAGAAAAATTGTTAAATTCGAGGACAGGGTGATTCACAATGTCCCCGAATTTGCCTGTATTATTATTCAGCTTTAAGGCTTCCTGCCTTGACCCGTGTTTTGGAATATCCGACAAGGAGGATCGTCCCCAGGATCAATACCACGAGCGCGTTAAGACCGCCGGCGACCAGGCCCTGAAGGTACACCTTGTCGGACGGTTCCTGGTACACCAAAACGTCCAGCGTCGGGGCAATGACAACCCAGGCCAGGGCGTTGGCGGCAATCTGAACGATGTTGAAGATAACGGCCTGTTTTCCCCCGAATTCGCCTTCCTCAACGTTGTACAGCTTCCAGAAGATTCCGATGATAAGCCCGTAAAGGGCGTCGGCAATAACCCAGGTCCACCATACCCCAAAACCAAACGTAAGATCGGTAAGCGTATGGGCGATAAAGCCGATTAAAAGACCGGCGACAGGACCGAATACCGCGGCAAAAACGGACAGTACCGCAATCCCCAGGTTAAGGTTGGTATTAGGTACCCCCGAAGGAAGCGCAACAAAACGCATAAGTACGAACACCAGCGCCGCGCCGATGCCGATGGCCACCACGGTCTTCACCGAAACTATTTGTCGTGCCATTTAAACCCTCCAATGAATATAAAATAATGGGCCGGCTTTATTCATTATAGCACAAACGGCCCGGAATATCAGCGTATCAAAGAAAGCGGAAAAAAGCAATATATATTTTATTATTCATATAGGATTTATTGAATTTTGTCTTAATGATCCTCCCCGCAGAGGCTTATCCAAACACATCCCGTAAGTCAATTTTCAGCCCCGGTAAAACAGACACCGGCGCCACCGAGGCCACTTCCACCTTTGCCAGTGCCGGGGGCAGTTCCTCATCTTTCCGGGGAAGGGCATAGACCGCCGTGGTATAACGGTCTTCCCGCAGAACATGGACCTGGATACTTTCCTGCTCGGGATCCACTACCCAGTATTCTTTAACTCCGGCGTCAAGATATAAATTAAATTTACGGAGCTGGTCGTGCCGTTTATTTGACGGAGAGAGGATTTCGATAACCATGTCCGGAGCGCCGTTACAACCCCGGTCGTCGATTTTATCAGGGTCGCAGATCACGGTGATATCGGGTTCCACCATGGTATCGTCGCTCAAATCGTCCCTGGGAAAAAGCCGTACCCCAAAGGGGGCGGGAATCACTTTGCAGGGTTTCCCCTGTAAAAAACGTTTTATGATAAAAAACAATTCCGACAAAATCAACTGATGTTGAGTCAAAGGAGGCGCCATCATGAAAAGTTCCCCATTAATGATTTCCGCCCTGACGGATTCGTCCCATTCCAGGACATCCGCGTACGTATACTTTTTCCGGCTTTTGTTTGGTATAATCATGCTATAGTTTCCTCTAGAATATATACCCAATGCCGATGGAACACAAGGCAGCGCGTTGCCTCAACTGACAATTTTTTCAGGGGGAAGGTGCTTGATTAGAATTGTTTTAAGATCCTTTACCATAATCGGTTTGGCAAGAAAATCGGTCATTCCTTCCTGAAGAAACGTTTCCCTGGCCCCCGACAGAACATTGGCGGTCAGGGCGACAATGACAAGCCGGGCGTATTGATTTCCCATGGCGCGGATCCTTTGGGCAGCCTCAATTCCGTCCATGCCGGGCATCATGTGATCCATAAATACAATGTCATAGTTTTGCTTTTTCACCATACTTATGGCTTCTTCGCCTCCTGCCGCGGTATGGACCTCCGCGCCGTAACGGCGGAGCAGCCCTTCCGCCACAATACGATTTATCTGGTTGTCATCCACGACCAGAACCAGCGTATCTTTTACCCGGAGAGAACCGCCGTCTTCGCTGGTTCTGCGGCGCTCGTAATTTTTCTTGCCGTTCAGAACATCCGCCAGCCGGGTAATCAGGACGGGCCTGTTAAGGGCGTTGGGGATTTCCCTGTCGTATTCTTCGGAAATTTCCTTGATAAGGATAAATTTGGCCGTCTGTCTCCGTCCGATAAAAAATTCCCTGAATTCTTCTTTGGCGCCGCTGGCAAAAAGAACGTGGCTGTACGATCCCGTCTGATACGCCTCTCTTGCCGGAACAAGGTTGGTACAAATCGTATAACGAACGCCAAGATCCCGAAGCATAAACGCGATACCTTCGGCGTTATACACATTTGGCTCAAAAACCAGAACCTGCTTTTCTTCCGGCTTTTCCACTTCCGCCAGAAATCCTTCCCGCTTTCCGGGGCAGATCACATAAAACGAAAAAGTGGTACCTTCTCCGTATACGCTGCCCACGGTGATTTCTCCGCCCATAAGCTGTACCAGCCTGCGGCTTATTGCCAGCCCCAGTCCGGTCCCTTCCACATTGCGGTTCTTGTGCGTATCAAGCCGCTGAAATTCCATAAAAAGCTGACTCAGTTCTTCTTTTTTGATGCCCCGCCCCGTATCGCTGATGCTAAAATTAAGCCGGTACGCTTCCTTTTCACCTTCCGTTTCAAACAGGGGCTCTGTCCAGGCGCTTAGGGTTACCATTCCCTCGTCGGTAAATTTAATCGCGTTGTTGAGAATGTTGGTAAGGCACTGTTTTAACCGCAGCTCGTCGTTTATGACAACGGGCGGGATATTTCTGGAAATCGACGCAACAAGGGCAAGCCTTTTTTGGGAAGATTTTATATTAATCACATTAAGGGTGTCGTACAAAAACGAGGCAAAATCAAAGGGTTTTTGAACAATCTCCATTTTTTGCGCGTCAATTTTTGAAAAGTCCAGAATATCGTTGATAATGCGAAGCAGGCTCCAGGCGGAACTTTTGATTGTATCCGCCCGTGTCCGCTGTTCTTCGCCAAGGGGGTTGGCAAGCAGCAGATCGGTCATGCCGATAATCGCGTTCATCGGCGTCCGGATTTCGTGGCTCATCATTGCCAGGAAATTGGTCTTTGCCTTGTCGGCGGATTCCGCGAGGTTCTTTGCCTCCATAATCGGCGTAATGTTGGTCCATTCAAAGAGCCGGGCGATCTTTCCCGTTGGCAGCTGGGAGGATCGGAGCAGAAAGTATTCCAGAGACTCTTCCTGGGTTATGGAAAAATAACGCTCCACATAGCCTTCCTGTTCCATTATTTCCTGGAACAGTATGCGCATTTCTCCCGGCGGCAAAAGGTCAAGCAGGGGCCTGCCCCGCAGGTACTTTTTATCGCTGATGTTAAGCCACGAAGCCAGGGAATCGCTTAGATATTCCAGCTCCGCGTTATCATTGATGATCGCCATATAGGAAACGGTTGTTCCCATAAGTACGTCAAAGGTAATTCCCGAACCTTCCGCGGAACTGACTTCGTTTACCAGATAACAGCTGAAAACGCAGAGTTCGATTCCGACAACGGTATAGGCCAACACGCCCATAAGGTTCGCTTCTCTGGAAAAATCACTCCCCAGAACGGGGTATTTCAGAACCACGATCAGAATTACAAGAAAAAATTCGGTTATTAAAAAGTATTTTAAAAGACTTTTGTTGTCCAGATAACAAAAGGTAAAAATCATAATGGTCATAACAAGAAAAAAATAATACTGGTCTCCGTTTATAAACAGGGCTACCGCGGTTGCGGTAATAAAAAGGATGACGTTTGAAAGCCATATCACAACATGGCGCGAAAATCCGCTGGCATGGGTGAGCCAGATAAAAACGACCGCATAAGACAGGATCCCGATAATCCGCGGGATCAAAATTTGGGGGTATCCGGCAAGATGGAAAAACAACAGGGCGCACAAATAAATTCCAAGAACCATGTATTGTACGATCCGCATATGACGGTATATGGTTCTCTGTCCATAACCGGAAACAAATGTTTTCATTTTAGGCGCCCCAGACACTTGTCTCCGCGGGACGGGCCTTGTTTCCGCTTTGTACAGGGATGTTTATCCCCGGGGGGCAGACAAAATCCAGCGATCCCGGAAATACTTCAAAATTCAACGCCGTTCTGTAGAAAAATTCCCCGTCAAGGGATATGGTCATGATCGAATCCGAAGTAATTTTCAGTTTTTTGCATCTGTAATGACGGATATAACCCGGCCACTTTTTATAGTTTCCCTGTGTATAGTCCCCGACCACTTTCAGCAGCTTGCATTGGGGTATGGACGCAATTGTATACAGATCCATGTAACCATCGTTAAGCGAAGCATCCACGGCAGGCCGCAGGCCGGAGCCGTAGGTCGGCGCGTTGGTTACAAGTACGCTCCTGAAATTTCCCTGGAATTGCGTGTCTTCCATCTCAAAATAATAGCGCTGGCTTTGCCTGTTAAAAAACCCGTTGACAATACCGGCGCCGATATAGCAGAGGTTTCTGGGCAGGTTAAAATGATTCGCCATGGATTCTCCCCATTTAAACGCCGCCGCTTCGCCGCCGATAAGCGCGTTGATCGCCATGTAGTTATTGCCCGCCTTTATGGTATCGATGGTACTTACCGGCGAAAGGCTTAAGTTTCTAAGGGATTGAAACGCCGAAAGACGCTCAACCCCGAAGGAATAAAGCAGGGAATTGTTCCTTCCCAGCGGGTACCAGGCAATTTGAACATTGGGCAGCCCGACGGCGCCGTTGATTATTTCAAAAAAAGTGCCGTTGCCGCCAAAAACATAGATCCGGACAATTTCACGGGTATTGTTGACATAACGCAGGGTATAACCGGAAGCATCCCTTTTCCAGCGGGTAATGTGTATCGTATAGTCCAGCTTGGGGTTGCAGGCAAAAAAACTTTGTATGTCGTTTACGATTTCATTAACCCGGCCGGTGATCTTTCCCGCCATGGGATTGACAATAAAAAGGTGTTTCATTCCCGAATGCTCCTCATATAGTACAGCAGTTCTTCAATTTTTTCGGCGGCCTGTTCGTATTCAAGGTTTTCTATATCATCCCCGATTTTGCGGAGGGCTTCTTCGATCTGTCCGTCTTCCCATCTAAGGCCGTTTACCTGGTTAAGGAAAACCTGGGCGCCGGAATTGTCAAAGACGTTACAGGCTTCCAGAATTTTCCCAAGGATCGTTTCCAGTTCGGCAAGATTACCCGGTTGTGAGCCCCGTTCCTCCCGGGGAAAAAGGGAGGCTATGTTTTGGGACAGAATTTCAAGCTGTTCTTCAAATTCGCGATAATGTTCGCGGCAGTACGCGTTATCGCCGGATTTGGCGGCAAACTCCAGCTGCCGCGCCCGGTCGCCCAGGGATTCGGCCCCGATGTTGTAGAGGGCGGCCTTCATGCCGTGAACTTCTATTCCGAAAGCCGCGATGTTTTTCGCGTAAAGCCCGCGCATCACCGGTATTTTTTCACCGATGACCTTAATGGTTATACGCAGCAGCTCGGTGTACTGATCTTTCTCCCCGCCCAAAAGAAAGAGGCCCTTGTCCACATTAAGGTACTGAATGGTTTTTGCCTTTTCCAGAAATGTATCGGCATTGTCCTCCTGAACAAACGCCGCCTTCGCGGTTTCCGCGGGGACAGAAGACCCGCCGGTCGTTTCCGGCGCCCAGTTAATTCGGCTGTCCAAAAGATACGCCAGGGTATCGCTGATAAACAGCAGCGTAGTATCGTCATGAACTAACGATTCGTCTTCCCTTCCTTCCATAATAATATAGCCTTTGAGCAGGTCTTTGACGCGCAGGGGCAAAATACACAGGGATTTGGCGGCAAAATCCACAAAAGACAGCTTCATCGAACTCATCGTACCGTAATTCATGGTCAGATGTTTTTTGTCGCCGATAAGATTAACTATCTGGTCGTGGCTGAAAAACCCGCTGTCGCCTTCTTCCGAATCGGACGGTGGATACACAGCCACAATCCGCGGGCTTTCTTCCGGGATAAAAACCAGCGCCGCCTTAAAGACGCAAAAGTATTCCGCCACCGCTTTTAGCGTGGCGTCAAACGCGGCGCCCAGGCTTTCGCCGCGGAACAGGGCATAGTGGATATCCATGATGATGTCGAACCGATCTTCGTTGCGCCGCTGGAGCAGCTTGCTTACCTTGAATTGTTCCACTATGCGGCTCAGGGACTTGGTAATCATACCCAGCTCATCCTCGGAACGCTTGTACTCTATACGAACATCCAGATCGCCTGACGCGATGGCTTCACTGGTCAGGGTAAGTTTTTGAATGGGTTTTGAAATTCCCCTGAAAAGATACAGGAGAAGCAGTGAAAACAGGATAAGGCTGGCAATAACGGAAATCACGATGGGCCTGAGTACCGGGATTACGTTCCGCCAGACATAATTCTGCGGGAAGGCAATGTAAATATAAATAAACCTCCCCGCGACAAAGAGCGGACAAAAATAACTAAAATTTTTCGTACCGGAAATTCCGGACCATTCGTTATAAAGAAACAACGACGCCCGGTTTTCCATGGCTTTTCTTATCCGCGAGGCGCTTTCAAAGCCCAGATCTTCCAGGGTTTTACCCACATTGTCCGTATCCAGCGAATAACCGAGCCGCCCATCGAACAGGAAGATGGCCGTATCCACATCCACGTTAAAAAAATACTGCTCCCCCAGAATTTTTTCGTTCATTTCAAGGTCGACCCCTACGCAGCCTATAACCCTGTCGTCCCTGAAAACCGGGGCGACCACGCCTATGCTGCTTACAGGATCGTCGCCGTAATCCCAGAGCAGGTCGTATCCTCCCAAATCGGTAAAGATGGTCCCCGAATCCCTGGGGATGGTATACCAGTACCCTGTACTCACGTCGTCAAGCATGCTTTCGTCAATATCCTCGGCAACTTCCCATGAATTCCCCTGTCGATTAAAGGAACGGATATACCGGCCCGACGGCGCTCCGGGATAATCGCCGGTATGCAGGGCGTCCCGGCCGTCAAAGGCGTCAGGTTCAAAAACAAGCCACGCGTTAATTACATGGGGATTATGAAAGCGGCGGATTAGGACATTTTCGCCTATACCGCGGGATTTCGGGTCTGTGGTTTCAATTGCCTCAAGTTCGGCGGCGGACACCAAAACAGAAAGCTCGGCGGCCTCGTAAAAACTATTGAGGTTCAGCCTGTAATAATTCCCCAAATTATAAAGATCCTGCCTGGTTTCCTCGATCTTGGACTGATAGGCCTGGCGTATTAAAACGGCGGAAAACGCCAGATAGATGACCAGAAAAGGGATCACCATGAAAAACAGTATATTAGCCCAAATGGTTTTCTTCATAACCCTGCCTGCCTACAGGGCAACGCTGATTAACTTGACGCCAATCATCGTTGCCCTTTTATTTTTCTCGTTTTTCTGCGAAAAACTGCGAAAAATCCATAATTTTGTAGCGCTGATTTATTCTCAATTGAATAAATCAGCGCTTTCAGAGGAATATACGCCACAGAGCCAATCCCAAAACCGGAGTTTCGGAAAAGCATCCATGGGATTTGAATTTGCCGGATATTCACGAAATGTCCGGGAAAAACATTTCCCGGATTGGCGTATTATCCGTCAAAATCCGTAATGGCCGTTTCGGACACGGCCGAGCGCCTTTTGGCGACCTTCTCCATATCGTCGTACACTACGGTAAACGCATCGATGACGCGGGGATCGAAATGGGAACCTTTTCCGTTAAAGATTAGATTGTAGGCTTCCTGGGTACTCATGGCTTTCCGATAAACCCGATCGGCTACCACCGCGTCGTAAACGTCCGCCACCGCCATAATCCGCGAACAAAGGGGAATCTCGTCCCCGGCAAGGCCGTAGGGATACCCGGAACCGTCGAATTTTTCATGGTGCCCTTCGGCTATCAGTTTGGCGTATTCAAGATAACTCTGGGTAGGGGTTCGTTCGTACATGGTTTCGAGAATTTTCGCCCCAAGGGTTGTATGGGTTTTCATAACGGAAAATTCGGCGTCGTCAAGCCTTCCCGGTTTAAGGAGTATCGTATCGCTGATGCCGATTTTACCGACATCGTGAAGGAGGGAAGCCCGTGCTATCAGGGACATTTCCTTTTCGTTCAGCTCGTTGGCAAAGCAGCCCTGGCGTATCAATTCCTGTCCCAAAAGGGTAACGTAGATACGGGTTCTTTGTACGTGATCCCCGGTACCCTTGTCCCGGCTTTCAATCATTTCCGAAAACGACAGAACTATGCTGTCTTCCAGTTCCCGTACTTTTTCTTCCAGGCTTTGCTGGTACCGGGAAAAATCAAGGTGGAGTTTAAGCCGGTGGAGGAGAATGTTTTTTTCCACCGGTTTGGTAATAAAGTCCACCACTCCCGATTCCAGGGCGCGGGTTTCCGTGGCTACATCATGGTTTGCGGTAAGAAAAATAACCGGAATCCTGCTTATAATAGCGCTGCTTTTGATCAGGCGCAAGGTTTCAAATCCGTCCATTTCCGGCATGTCCACGTCCAGGAGAATCAAATCCGGAATCCGCTGGACACAAATTTGCAGCGCCTGGGCGCCGGACTTTGCCAGCAATACCTGGTAACTGTTCGAAAGCTGCAACTGTATGTTTTTTAAATTTGCAAGATTGTCATCAACAACTAGAATCTGATCCATACAAGATGTACTTCCTTTCGATAGCACTATATTACAAGCTGAATAAAACGGCAAGTAGATGAGCGTGTTTCGCACGAACGGCACGAACTTTTGTTTTGAAGGACATGATGTAGAAAAATTCAGGCGCCCGGTGTACACTCGTTTCAGGAGTATTACATGAAGAAGAAAATAGTCCTCGCCTATTCGGGGGGACTGGATACAACGGTGATCATCCCCTGGCTCAGGGAAAACCACGACTGCGATATTGCCGCGGTCTGCGTGGATCTGGGCCAGGAGGCGGACTGGAAAACAATCAAAAAGCGCGCGCTGGATACGGGGGCCGCTTCCTGTGTGGTAATTGATGTACGGAAAGAATACGTGGAACAGTACATCTGGCCGGCTCTCAAGGCGAACGCCCTGTACGAAGACAAGTACCTGCTGGGCACTTCCACCGCCCGCCCGCTTATCGCCAAAGTGCTGGTCGAACAGGCGCGGAAAGAAAAGGCCGGGACAATAGCCCACGGCGCCACAGGCAAGGGAAACGATCAGGTTCGTTTTGATCTGGGAATAACGGCGCTTGCCCCGGATATCGAAATAATCGCCCCCTGGCGTACCTGGCGGATCAAAAG
>JAIROH010000270.1 GCA_031257595.1 Treponema sp.
GGTAAGAGGTAATTATGAAAGGTCTACAGGGAAAGGCCGCGGTTGTTACCGGCGGTTCCAGGGGTATAGGCAGGGCGATTGTGGAACGCCTGCTGGAAGAAGACGTAAAAGTTCTTTTCTGCGGTCGCAGCGAGATAAGCGGTAAATTAACCCTGGAAGAATTCAAAAAAAAATACGGGGACAAGGTCCATTTTGTCCCCGCGGATATGGAAGACAAAGAAGTTCCCGAAATGCTCATCTCCAGGGGCAGATCCCTTTTCGGGGAACTGGACTTTCTGGTGAATAACGCCTTTCCGTTTACCGCCAAGGCCATCGACGCCACGTACGAAGACTGGATTCATACTTTTATGGCCGGACCCGCGGCCTACGCCCGGATGATCGCCGAATTCTCCAAAAACCGCAAAAAGGAAAAAGGCGCCATAGTCTGCATTTCCAGTATTTCCGGCCACATTGCCCAGCCCCTGCGCTGGACCTACAACGCCGCCAAAGGCGCGGTCAAGCAGTTGATACGCTGCGCCGCCCTGGATCTGGCCCCGGACATCCGGGTAAACTGCCTGTCCCCCGCCTGGGTCAAGACCGACGAAGTGCTCAAAGCGACCCCCGACAAAACCTGGGAAAGTACTCCCCAGGCCTGGAACGAATATCACATGCTCCAGAAACTGCAGGAACCGGAAGAAATAGCGGCGGTTACGGCTTTTTTGCTGAGCGATGACGCGGCGGTCGTTACCGGTCACGACATGGACGCGACCAGCGGCTATCTTGCGATGGGGCCGGAAGGGCTCGGCAAAACGGCGAATTTTGCGGGCAGCGCCTAGAGTTTTGTCTTAACCAAAGGCCATAATAGCAGCTTTCGTCCGCGTCGCTGCTTATCGAGGCAGGCACACGAAAAAGTCTGGGGGCCTGTCCGCAAAAACCGCCCCGGGACAAGTCCGGGTCAGTTTTTACGGCCACCCCGCGATACTTTTTTATGGGTGTGCCTGCCAAAATCTCCGGCGACGCGAACGAAAGACAATATCCGTTCTTTGATTTAGCCAAAACTATAAGAGTAAACTTTTATCTGTTGAATACGGTCTATATACGATCTGTATTTTGTCAGGATACTAGTTCTAGTTGAGGAGGATTACTATGAGCAAGCTTATCGATTTGACCGCTCCGATGTTTGACGGGGCGCCTACGATGCCGATGGATCCCAAATTGAGCATTACCTGGCATTGCAGTCTGGAAACCCTGGGCTATAACCTTTCCCGGCTTATTACCTCTGTTCATCAGGGTACCCATATGGATGCCCAAAGGCATTTTTACAACGACGGCGAAACGATTGACAAGATTCCCCTGGAACGGCTTGTGGTCAAGGCCGTGCGGCTGGATCTTACGGCCAAAAAACCCGATACGCCGATTGTTCCGGCGGATCTTGCGCCCGTGGAGAAGTATATTTCCGAAGGAATTAATGTGCTGCTCCATACCGGCTGGGATAAAAAGTTTCCTGACCAGACGTTTTTTTCCGGCTTCCCCTATGTTTCAAAAGAGCTGGCGGACTGGTTTGTGGAAAAAAAGGTCGGCCTTGTCGGGATGGATATGCCGACGCCCAACGGCTACGACTGGAAATACGTCCACGTAAAGATGCTTGGGGAACGGATCGTTATTGTTGAAGGGCTTGCCAATATGGAGCGGCTTCCCCTTGACACGGTATTTACGTTCTTTTCCCTGCCGTTAAAACTTGAAGGAAGAGACGGTTCCCCGATCCGGGCGATAGCGATACTGGACTAACGGCGTCGGGACACATGGACTTTACGGAGACGCCCGTTCAAGTACTTCGGCGACGACCCGGTTTTCCGGGAGAAGGAGGCCCGGGTCGTTTTCCAGCATCGCGAAGGCGTCCTTTTTGGCGGCCAGCAGGATATTGACGTCCCGTACCGGGTCGGCGATGCCGAGTTTGAGGTAGCCGGACTGCTCCACGCCGGCGATTTGGCCGGGCCCCCGGAGCCTGAGATCCTCCTCGGCGATGACAAAGCCGTCGTTGTTTTCCAGCATCACCTTGAGCCGCTGCTTGCCGTCTTCGGTAAGGGCCGGGCCGGCCTCTTCTTCGGAATAGATAAGGAAACAGTAGGCCTGTTCCCCGCCGCGGCCGACCCGGCCCCTAAGCTGATGAAGGGCGGAAAGCCCGAAACGTTCCGCGTGATGAACCACCATGCACGAAGCGTTCGGCACATCGACCCCGACTTCGACAACGCTTGTCGCGGCGAGTATTTTAACCTCGCCCCGGCGAAACGCCTCCATGGTTTCCCGCTTTTGTTCATCGTCAAGCCTCGAATGGATCAGGGACGCGGGATACCGGGGAAAGATCTTCCGCATTTCTCCGGCCATGCTTACCGCGTCCTTGAGGCCGCGGGAATTTCCCGTTTCGGTTTCTTCCGCGCCATCCGCCTCTTCATCCCCGATTAACGGATACACAAAATAAGCCTGCCGTCCCGCTTCCAGCTCTTTCCGGACAAAATCGTAGACTTTTCCCGCGTTGGATTCCTTTGCGAGGTGAGTTTTGACAGGCTTTCGTCCGGGCGGCATGTCCGCGATAACCGACACGTCAAGATCCCCAAAGACCGTAAGGGCCAGGGTACGGGGAATGGGAGTGGCGCTCATCATTAGAAGATGAGGCGCCCCGCCTCCAAGCAGCGACGTTTCGCCTTTCGCGAGGATCGCCCGGCGCTGGGTTACCCCAAAACGGTGCTGTTCGTCGACAACCACAAGACGCAGGTTCCTGTATACAACGTCTTTTGAAAAAAGGGCATGGGTACCCAGAACAATGTCGATTTCGCCGTCCGCGAGGGCGGCAAGCAGCCGGCTCCTGCCCTGAGCCTTGAGGTTCCCGGTAAGAAAGGCCGGCCGCAGACCCAGAGGTTCCAGCAGCCGGGCGGCGTTTTCCGCATGCTGGCGCGCCAGAAGTTCCGTCGGAGCGAGGATCGCGGCTTGACCCGCGCCGTCAATGGCCCTGAGAACGGCAAAAAACGCCACGAGGGTTTTGCCCGATCCGACGTCGCCCTGAAGAAGCCGGGCCATCGCGCAGGAGCCGTCCATGTCCCTGTTTATGTCGGCCACGGCTTTCTGCTGACCCGGGGTAAGGGAGAACGGGAGCCGTTTCAAAAGATCCGTTTGCAGAGGCAACATCCGCCCTTCATTGCGGACGGATGTCGCCTGACGATCGGAGCGGCGGCGTTCCAGGGCGCGTTTTCCGACTGCCACTTCAAGGTAAAAAAGCTCTTCAAAAACAAGGGTCTGCCGGGCCTGTTCCAGTTCTTTCATCGAAGAAGGAAAGTGTATGGCCCGGATCGCATCGGCTTTATGAAGGAGGTTTTTGGCCTTGACAAGAGGGCCGGGGATTTCGTCGTCAACGGAAGAAGCGTACTGATTCAGCGCCTGCCTTACCAGACGCCGAAGCAGATTCTGTCCCCTGGACGGAACACGGCTTAGTTCCGCCGAAAGCGGATACACCGGCAGTATGCTGCCGAAGCGGGAAGAAGCGCCTTCGCCCTCGCCTTCAATTTCAAAGGCAGTTGACTGGAGTTCTCCGAATTTGTAGTAAAATCTTCCCCAGAGCCGGCAGCTTTCCCCAACTACAAGCTGGCGGGCCAAAAACGGCCGGTTAAAGCAGACCAGCGCCGCCCTGGCGCTCTGATCTTCCACATGAACCTTGAGCGTTTTCATCGCCCCAAAGCCGAACCAGTCGTGGGCCAGCACTTTCACCGTCGTACATACCGGCCCCCGGTTCCAGCCGCTCAGGGGAACGGTACGGCTTCTGTCTTCCCAATCACGGGGGTAATGACCAAGCAGGGCGGCGACATTTTGAATACCCGAAAGGGCAAGACCGGCCGCGATTTTTTCTCCCGCTCCCTTGACGGATACAAGGGGCGCGTCAAGCTCCCTGAGAAACATCGCCGGAATTACACCAGCAAAGCCCGAAGCAGCATCGTCCCAAACCTGACGGCTGTCCATATCCCCGCCGTAACGATCAGCAAAACGACAATCGAAACGATGATCCGGGCAAGGTACGAGACGATCCGGCTGGGAAAAAGAATCCGGCAGATACGGTACATGACCGGCTGGGCGACAAGGTCCACAAGCCGCCAGAACGGCGAGTAAATGTTGAAGTTTCCCAGAAACGCGATAAGCCTGAGGACAAGAACGACAATAAAGAAAAAGAGTACCCAGGACAGCACCGTCCACAGGCCGTTGATGATAAAAACAAGAATCAGCCCCGGCGTTATCCTGCCAAGAGCGCCGAACGTGAGGATACTGCGCGCCAGCGACAGAAAGGCCAGGGCAAGCAGCGGAGAAAAATCAAGCGGGCTGTTTTTGAAGATTCTAAAACGCCGCCACCAGTTCAGATAGGGATCGCAGATACAGCTTAAAAAATACGTCAGGGCTCCGAATTCGACCCCGGAAAACCAGGATAAAAGGATTCTGATAAAAATGAGGAGCATGTATATGCTGATTATGCCCGCCAGTATGCTCGCCAGATACGCCATCATGTCCCCCAGACTTCCGCGACCGCCTCACAGGCTTCCAGGACGGCAAGGTTTTCGTTATCCGCCGCCGTATTAAGTTGGGCATCGGTACGGATTATCGTTTCTTCCCAGGGCTTTTGCCCGGGTTTTTGCCCGCCGTTTTCGTTTTTTCCGGCCCGGATCGAGACGGACGGAGACGGTACGTGGATAAACACCTGGGCGGGACCGGGGTTGCCGATAAGGAAATCCCGTAACGAATAAAGAGTTTCTTCGTTCCCCGCCGCGGAATCCTTCAGTCTGATATGCAGTTCCCGGTAGCTTTTTTTTCCGGCGGGTTCGCCGGACACCGCGCCGGACGATACACCGGACGCCGCCGGGCCGGACGCCGAAACGCCGGGTCCCTGCCAGGCCGCGTCCGCCGGCACGGCGCTTGCGGACGCGCCGACCCTGTCGCCGTGTAAGGCTTTCGGAGCGCCGGCGTTTTGCGCGGCGCTTCGTCTGAGTTTTCCCAGATCCAGCAGGGAACTGACGATAAAACCGGGTTTGTCGCGGCTTTTGTCGAGTTTCCCTTTACAGGCGATGCAGGTTTTTTCGGCAACCTTGTCCCGGTTGATCTCCCAGGTCCGGGTAAAGAACACCAGGTCGATGCTGCCATTGTAATCTTCCAGCGTGGCAAAGGCCATTTCTTTTTGATCTTTGGTTATATGCCGGCGCAGATTGGTAATGTATCCGATAAGGGTGTAGTCTTTCGTTTCGGCGTTTTCAAGATCGGAAAGGTTGATATCCACCGTTTGTTCCCAGGCAGCCCGGTATTGATCCAGAGGCTGGCTTGTGACGCCAAACGAGGCGATTTTTTCCTTTAGTTCGCCGAATGAAAGAACCGACTGGACCTGGAGGCTCATCTTGCCCCGCCTTTTGTCAAGCCTGCCCTGAACGGCGGCAATCTCCGCCTGATGTATCCTGTCCCGGCAGTTTGCCCAGACATCGCCGAAAAAGGCAAGGTCTATTTCACCCCGGTAATCTTCCAGGCTACCGAAGGCCATAGCCTTGCCGGTTTTGTCGGTGACGGGCCGCAGGGTTTTAAGGATCCCTATAAGGGCATAGTTTCCAGGAACGGCGCGATCCGGATCCGAGGCGTCGAGTTTAACGTTTTTCTCCCACCATTCCCTGTATTCGTCCAGCGGATGACCCGAAAAATAAAAACCGATAAGCTCCTTTTCGATGTTGAGCAGTTCCATCCTGTCCATTTCGGGAAGCTGGGTAAATTCAAAATCGGGAAAGGTCTTTTCGCCCGAGTCTTCAAAGAGGCTTGCCTGGCCAAATCTGGTTTCGTCTTTTTTGTTCTGGGCGTAATCCGCGGCGGCTTCCATATTGGCAAGCATTGTGGCCCGGTTAACGCCGAGGCTGTCGAAGGCCCCGGTCTTGATTAACAGTTCCAGCACCTTGCGGCTTACAATATGCTGGCCCGGCTGGCTGCTTTGCAGGGTCACCCTCTCAAGGAAATCAATAAAACTTTTGTAGGGGCCGTCTTTTCGTCTAAGAAGTATCTCATCCGCCGGACCGTCGCCGACTCCTTTAATTGCCTTGAGACCGTACACGATGCGGCCTTCGACAACGGCAAAGAGCTTTCCCGACCGGTTTATGTCAGGCGGATCGATGGGGATGCCCATGCCGCGGCTTACCTCGATATACCAGGAAAGTTTGTCTTTGTCCGCGCTGCCTATTTCGTTGGAAAGGTTTGCCGCCATAAATTCCGCGGGGAAGTGGGCCTTGAGGTAGGCCGTCCTGAACGAAAGCACCGAATAGGCCGCCGCGTGGCTTTTGTTAAAACCGTAGCCGGCAAACGGGGCGAGGATCTCGTAGATATCGTCGGCGTGTTCACGGGAGAAACCGTTTTTTACCGCTCCCTCAAGAAACGGCCCCTTTTCTTTTTCGATGATTTCCCGTTTTTTCTTTCCCATCGCCCGGCGGAGTATATCGGCCTGACCCAGGCTGTAACCGGCGATACGCTGGGCAACCTGCATAACCTGTTCCTGGTACACGATGACTCCGTAGGTTTCCTTGAGGATATCTTCAAGGCAGGGATCGGGGTAGCGGATGGGTTTCTTCCCCCATTTACAGGCGATGTACTGGGGAATATAGTCCATCGGCCCCGGCCGGCCAAGACTGGTAAGGGCGGTAAGCTCGTCGATGCTTGAAGGCTTTGACTGCCTGAGTATATCTTTCCACCAGTCCCGCTCAAACTGAAACACACCTTCGTTTTTTCCTTCGCCAAGCATACGGAATGTCGCTTCGTCATTTTCATCGGCGTTTTCCACGGAAAAAGCGGCGAAATCCCCGCCCCGCAGCCGGATAAGGTCTTCGGTATGCTTGATAAGATCCAGGGTTTTTAGGCCCAAAAAATCCATTTTGACCAGCCCCTGGGATTCCAGGAGACCCATCGTATACTGGGTGGCAATGCCGCCTGTCTTGGAGTCCCGGTAGAGCGGCACAAGGTCGGAAAGTTCCGTCCTGCCGATAACGACTCCGGCGGCGTGGAGGCTTGCGTGGCGTTTTTTGCCCTCCAGCTTGGACGCGAGGGTAAAAAGCTCCTGGTACGCGGGACTGGCCGCAAGATCGGCAAGCCGCTTTTCCTGCTCAATGGCTTTTTTCAGCGTAATTTTCGGATCTTTGGGGATAAGCTTGGTGATCATGTCGGACTCGTCAAGGCTTATGTCAAGCGCCCTGGCCACGTCCTTAATTACCTGTTTGGCCCCCAGAGTCCCGAACGTGATGATCTGCCCGACCTTGTCTTTGCCGTACTTTTCCGTTACATAGTGAAAAACCTCTTCACGCCGCTCGTTGCAAAAGTCCACATCGAAATCGGGCATGCTTATCCGTTCGGGGTTAAGAAAACGTTCAAACAGGAGTTTGTATTTAAGAGGATCGATGTCGGTGATACGGAGGGCATAGGCGACAATCGAACCCGCCCCCGAACCCCGGCCCGGCCCGACCGAGATGCCGTTGTCCTTTGCCCAGTTAATAAAATCGGCCACTATAAGAAAGTAACCGGTAAAGCCCATTTTAATGATAACGTCAAGTTCGTAACGGGCCTGTTGCCGCACGTCTTCCCTCATGTCAGGGTAGCGCCTGGGAAGACCATCCATCGTAAGATGGGTCAGGTACTCGTCGGCGCTTGAAAATTCCGGCGGAATCTCAAAGTCCGGCAGAAAGCGGGGCAGGTCCTTAATGTCAACGTCGGGCAGATCCGTTTCGCAGCGTTCGGCGATTGCCACGGTATTGGTTATCGCTTCGGGACATTCGGAAAACAGGGAGGCCATCTCGTCCCCTGACTTAAAATACTCGTTCCCCGAATAACGCAGCCGCTTTTCGTCGGAACGCTTTTTATTGGTGGATACGCACAAAAGTATATCCTGGGCGGCCCAGTCTTCTTTTTCGATAAAGTGGATGTCGTTGGTGGCAACAAGCGGAATGCCCGTTCTGCGGGACATGCCGATAAGCTCGGGGATTACGGTTTTCTGCTGTTCAAGCCCGTGATCCTGGATTTCAAGGAAAAAATTGTCCTTGCCGAAGATCTCCCTGAAACGCTCCGCCCGTTTTTCCGCCTCGTCCGTTTTGCCCCGGAGTATCAGGCTGGGAATCTCGCCGGCTATGCAGGCCGAAAGGCCGATGATCCCGGCGTGGTACTTTATCAGCAGTTCTTCGTCGATTCTGGGTTTGTAGTAGAAGCCTTCGGTGTAGGCGAACGATGCAAGCTTTCCCAGGTTATGATAGCCTTCCCGGGAAGACGCAAGAAGCACAAGGTGGTAATACTTGTTGTCGTTTTCGGAGCCTTTTTTTTCCAGCCTGGAAGCGGGGGCCATGTACGCTTCGCAGCCTATGATGGGGTGAATCTGCGAGTCGCTTTCCATCGGGTGGTTTCTATCGCCCCGGCAGGCGGCGGCAAAATCCAGCACCCCGAACATATTGCCGTGGTCGGTTATGGCCAGGTGTTTCATTCCCAGGGAACGGGCCTTGGCGGCAAGCCCTTTAACGGGAGCGGCGCCGTCCAGCAGGGAAAAATCCGAATGTACGTGGAGATGGACAAAATCAGTCATCGTAGACTTTATTGTAGCCTAGTGTTCTAACAAAATCAAATGCCGTAATGGTAGCAGAGCCCACGTCGCTGCTTGGTTGGGGCAGGCACATGCGCCCGTGCCCCTAACCGGAAACCACCGGATGCCTTTGCGTTACCACAGGACAACCCCCGCTCGAGATACCTCGACACCCAGCGCCTCTGCCAGAAAACGCCGGACGCCTTTGGTACGGGGTGGCGGCAAAGCCCACGAGCGGGCTGGCCGATCATCGCCTTTTCTGACGGACGCTTTGGCGTCGCTTTTTCT
>JAIROH010000024.1 GCA_031257595.1 Treponema sp.
AACCTATTTTACTGAACCCTATCGGGTTCGGGTTGTTGAACAAGTCTCGCAAAATGCTCCGCATTTTGCAGGTTTTATAAGGAATTTGTTCGATAACTGAAGTTATCGAACAACTCTATTTGTGTATACAATCATTAATTCCGGACGCTCACAGAATGTCCGGAATTACTTCCCGGTACTTTTACATAAAGACCAAAACTTGCTATACTCCCCGTAAAGGAACAATATGGGCGACATACAAACAACGGTGAAGAATCTCCATCCTCTGGAAGTCAAAATCATCCTCCACTATAAACAGGGTGAAGAGCTTACTATCGACAGGGTAGAATCCGATCTTGGCCTTAAAAGCGGAAACGGAAATCAGGCCTTGTCCTGGCTTGCAGGGAAAGGTATTGTAACGGAACTGCGGCGGGAAACAAAATGGTTTTTCGAGCTTACCGAACTGGGACGGGAGTGGAAAGAAAAGGGAACTCCCGAAGAACGGATGATAGAGTGTGTGCGGATAAAGCCGGGCCAAACGATGCCCGAAATTGCCGCGGCCCTTGGACTGGACAACAAGGATGTGGGCAGCGCTTTCGGGACGCTTTCCAGGCTGGGTGTGCTGGCTATGGATAAAGGCGTTGTTATCGCGCTGCCGGAAAATGAGTTGTTAAACGGCCGCCCGGCAAAAGGAAAGGCCGCGGAACATTTCGCGGTAATCCGGGGCCTTCTTGAAAAAGCCTACGCGGCTTCAGGCGGACTCCTTGACCATGACAGCCTTTCCGAAACGGAAAGGCTTGTCATGGGCGGCCCGGCCGGAACCGGCCTTGCCAAAAAGCGCGCCGCCGCCGGCGCCCCGTTCCGTGAAATCGACCGTGAAACCGTTGTATTTGGCTTTACCGGCGGCGCGGCGGAAACCGGCCGCGATGCCCTGGCGGCGGCGCTTGACGCGGCGGGCATTACCGGGGAAGAAACCGGCGCGCTTACCCCGGAAATGCTCGCCGATGGAAGCTGGAAGGGAAAGGTTTTCCGTTCCTACAATGTAAAGGTACCGCCCACCCGGCTTGTTCCCGGGCGGACCAATCCCTACGTGAAATTCCTGGAAGACGTAAAAGACAAGCTTGCCTCTTTGGGCTTTGAAGAATTTGACGGCCCCCTCGTGGAAACCGAATTCTGGAATTCCGACGCGCTCTTTATGCCGCAGTTCCATTCCGCCCGGGATATCCACGACGTATACCGCGTCGCCGGAAATACGGGTGGTGAAACGGGAGGCACGGCCGGCGTGGTTTCAACGAAAGGCGCTTACGCCAAATCCGTCGAAGAGCCGTGGCTCTCCAATGTGGCTTCCGCTCACGAATCCGGCGGAGTTACCGGCAGCCGGGGATGGGGCTACAGCTTCGACAGGGAATTTACCCGCGCCCTCATCCTGCGCAGCCAGGGTACGGTGTTGTCGGCAAAAACCCTTCCCCGCGCGAAGATACCCGGCAAATACTTCGGCATTGTACGCTGTTTCCGCTACGACAAAGTTGACGCTACCCACCTGCCGGACTTCTACCAGACCGAAGGCATTGTCCTGGGCGAAGATGTGAACCTCAAGACCCTTCTGGGAATGCTCGAAATGTTTGCGCTGGAAGTAGCCGGCGCAAAAGAAGTAAAGTACGTTCCCGGCTATTTTCCGTTTACCGAACCATCGGTAGAGGTTCACATCAAACATCCCGTCCTGGGCTGGTTCGAGCTGGGCGGATCGGGGATCTTCCGGCCCGAAGTTACCGAAAGCCTTGGCGTTCATGTGCCTGTCGCGGCATGGGGAATCGGCAATGACCGCATGGCCCTTATGGCGCTGGGACTCAACGATCTGCGGGAACTTTTCAGTTACGACATAGAAAACGTGCGGCTCAGGCGGACAGAACACTAGACGGCAAATTTGTTCAGCACACGGGACAGCTCGGCAAGATCGGCCGGTTTTGCGACATGGTCGTTCATGCCCGCCAGCAGGCATTCTTTTATGTCTTCCTTGTACGCGTTAGCCGTCATCGCGATAATGGGAATCCGCCGGGCGTCATCCCTGTCGAGGCTTCGTATTCTGCGGGCCGCTTCGTAGCCGTTCATGTTGGGCATCTGTATATCCATAAAAACAAGGTCGTAATAACCGTTTTCCGATTCGGCAAAACGCCTGAGCGCCTGTTCTCCGTCTTCGACTTCATCAACGGCAAGCTTTGTTTCGGAAATCAGTTCCTTAAAAATGATACGGTTAATCTCGATATCTTCGACAAGAAGCAGCCGCTTTCCTTCCAAAACGGGGAGCCTCCCGTCCGCTCCCTGTTCCGAAAACTGTTCGGTCCTGGGCAGGGTAACGCTGAAACTAAACACGGAGCCTTCTCCCGGACGGCTCTGTACGGTAATGGTTCCGCCCATTTTTTCGGCCAGATTCCGGCTTATCGCAAGCCCAAGACCCGTTCCGCCGTAACGGGCGGCGATGCCGGCGTCGGCCTGTTCAAACGCGCTGAAAAGTTTTTTCTGATGTTCCTCGCTGATCCCAATGCCCGTGTCCCGCACCACGAAAACAAAGGCTGTTTTACCGGGCGCGGTATCCGTTACGTCCAGATCAAGGTTGACTTTTCCGCCTTCGGGGGTAAACTTTACCGCGTTGCCCAAAAGATTTATCAGTATTTGTTTAAGCCTCATCTTGTCGCCCAAAACATGAATCCCCGCAAGATCGGGACAGTTAAAACCAAAATCGATTTTCTTTTCACGGCAGCGCAGGCCGAGAATGTTGGACACTTCGTCCATGGCTTTTTTCAGGGCAAAGGGTTCCAGCGAAAGCTCGAATTTGCCGGATTCTATTTTTGACATGTCGAGTACGTCATTGAGAAGATCCAAAAGATGGGACGAAGCGGTCTGTATCTCTCCAATCGACGCGCGGGTTTTGTCCGGCGATTTTTGGGCAATCTGCGCCATGCCAATAATCGCGTTCAGCGGAGTCCGTATCTCGTGGCTCATTCTCGCCAAAAACTCGCTTTTCGCCCTGGACGCGACCTGGGCGGCCTCCGTCTGTTCCTCAAGTTTTTTTGTACGTTCCCTGACGGTCGCCTCAAGATCGTCGTTTGCTGTCCGCAGGGCCATGCTTTGGAGGAAATTTGAAACATACATACG
>JAIROH010000087.1 GCA_031257595.1 Treponema sp.
ATGCCGGGATCGTACCAGGGATAGGAAACCATCGCGAGTATTTCGCCATTGGGCCGCATAACAACGGCCGTTCCCATCCTTTGTCCAAGGGCTTTTTCCGCCAAAAGCTGTATGTTCTGGTCAACCGTCAATACCAGGGTTTTTCCCATTTCCGGCGGAACGCGTACATTGTCCCCGGGAATGCGCCTGCCCCGCACGTCGACGGTACGGGTTTCGCTTCCTTCCCTGCCCCGGAGCAGATGATCGTATTCCCGCTCCACGCCGAGTTTTCCGATAACGTCGCCCTGCTGGTATCCCTCGTTGTACAGCTGGGTCAGCTCTTCGCGGGTAATATTTCCCACATAGCCTATGATGTGGGAAAGGCTTCCGAGCCTGTCGTAATTGCGAATCGGTTTGGACTGCCAGCTTGTCCCCGGCAGGGAATCGGCGTTTTCCGAAAGTACCGCGATGGTTTCAAACGACACGCTGGAGGCTATTTCCAGCGGCTGGTAGAGATAGTAATACTGGGGAGGAACCTTTTCCTCAATTTCCCGGAGCGGTACGGAAAGCAACGACGCGAGGCGGGCCATAATGCCGGCCATCTCTCCGTCCGGCACTTCGGCGGGGGTCAGGCTTACGGCAAACGAATCGTCGTTCATCACTATGGGGTCGCCGTAGTTACGGTCGAATATTTCTCCCCTCCGGGCGGGCAGTACGGTAACCCGCCGGGCAATGTCGTAGGAACGCCGCCGGTACTGTTCGCCGGAAATGATCTGCATGTTGAACAGACGCAGGGCATAGAGGAAAAAAACCGCAATCAGCAAAACCTGAAAAACCCTGGTTCGTCCCTGGGGTCTTTCTTCGTTTTCAAGCATCGACGACATTTATTTTTCTCTCCCGGCGACAAGAAGCGGCTTAAACTGATTCAAAAACCCGAAAAGAAGCGGCGCGGTAAACGTGTTAAGACACAGTTCTATCCAGAACACCGGCTCGACAAACGAAAACGCTTCTATGGCGCTGCCGAAAAGCAGACGGAGGAAAAAAAGCATAAGCGCCCGGACAAAGGTTGCCGTGGCGCAAAGCGTCATCGGAAGTACAACGGCGTCCAGAAAAAAGGTTCCTTTTATAAGACCGGCAAGGGCCCCGACAACGGTTCTGATAAACGTGTTAAGACCCAAAGGAGAGGCCGAAAGGAAATCCAGAAAGATTCCGGAAAAAAAGCCGGTAATCTGGCCGGTCATGGTTCCGTTTACATAGGACGAGTAAACCAGAATGCCCAGGGTCAGATCCGGGGTTATATGCTGATCGGTAAGCAGGGAAAGCAGGGTGGACTGGATAAGCGCGGCGACAATGATAAACACGGTCGCCCAGACGACGTTTTTAGCCATTGCCGGTCCCCAAAGCCGGATCTTCTTCGGTCAGAGACTGGGCGTCGATGACAAACACATATTCAAGCCTTGAAAAATCGGCCGTACCGGTAAGTTCAATTTCGATTGTCGTATCGTTTTCCTGGTACAGTATCCTGCTTACCCTGCCCAGCCGTATTCCGGGAGGATACACGCCCCCAAGACCGCTTGAAACGACGAGTTCGCCTATGCTTATCTCGCCGCGTGAACGGCCCCGGATAAAACGCATCAAAAGCGGCTGTTCGGAATTCCCCTGGCCTTCAACAATGCCTTCAAGACGCGATTCAACGAGTCGTGAGGAAATATATGATCCGGTATCAAAAAGCGGCATGACAAGGCTTTCAAACCGGGCGGTCTGTACAACCTTGCCGACCAAAGTTTCCGCGCCGTTTTGATAGGCGATAACAGGCATATTGTTGGCGATACCGTGATTTTTTCCCTTATTGATGACAAAGGCCGAAAAAATATTATCCGGATCGTAGCCGATAATTTCCGCGGCCACATAGCGGTAGTTAATGGTTTGGGCAAAGCCCAGCTGTTCGCGGAGCCGTTCGTTTTCCTGCCGGATGTCCGCCGCAGTCCGTTCCAGCTGTTCGTAGCGGGCGATACGGTCGCTTAGCTCGTCGTATTCCCGGTTAAGGGTCGCCAGTTCCTGAATGGAATTCGCCGTTTGTGAGACAAAGGACGTTACTCTGTATATGCTGCCCCGTATACCCGTATACATGGACAGGCCCATATCGCGAAAATCGACAACAAAACTCCGTACCGAAAAGAGCAGCACCGAAAAAGAAACCAGGGAAAGAACGGCAAATACATACGCATCCGCGGCGATACGCCGCTGCCTGCCAGGCTCCTTTCGCATCCGCGCCATATTGTCAACCGTTCAGGTTGTCGTAAATGCTGCGGGTATTGTCAAAGCCTTTGGCGTATTCAAAATACTTTCCCGCTCCCAGCGCGACGCAGTCCAAAGGCCGTTCCGCGAGGATCACCGGTACGCCGGTTTCCTTCGAAATAAGCTTCGGAAGCCCTTTGAGAAGCGAACCGCCGCCGGTCATGACGATGCCCCGTTCAACAATGTCGGCGGCCAGTTCCGGCGGCGTCTGGCCCAGGGTCGCCTTGATCTCGTCTATGATCTGGGTTATCGGATCTTTCAGCGCTTCGCGGACTTCTACCGAGTCTATTTCCAGACG
>JAIROH010000127.1 GCA_031257595.1 Treponema sp.
TCCTCGGCGCCCATATCATGGCGCCCAGGGCCACCGACATGATAGGCGAAATCGCCGCGTTGATGAAAGCCGAAGGCACCGTGGAAGAACTGGCCGGCACGATTCATCCCCATCCTACGGTCGGCGAAATGATCATGGAAGCCGCCCACGACGTGGAAGGGCTGTGCTGCCATAAGCTGTAGGCTTACTCAAAATTATACGAGGCTCTTTCAAAACTTCAGTTTTGAAAGAGCAACCACTGAGAAAAGCGGTTTTGTAGGCCGCAGGCCGAAAAACCGCAAGAGCTTCGGCAAAACCAACCGGGTTTTGCAAGAAGCTCATACGGTATGTTTTTTGTACCAAAAAATTTCTTGCCAATCCGGTATACTCGTTTTATACTGGGTAAAAGTTATGGTATACTAATTTATGGAGGTATAGCATGAAAAAAATTCTTTATTGCGTTTTACTTGTCCTGCTTGTTCTGGGAACAACGCTTGGATGTAAAAAGGAAAGCGCGGGAACAGACGGAAGCAAAAAGTACAGAATCGCCCTGAGCAACAACTATATGGGCAATGACTGGCGCCAGGTTATGCTAAAAACCATTCAGGTTGTAGCCGCGAAACCGCCCTACAGCGAAAAGGTTGAACTAACCATTGTTAACAGCGAAAATTCACCGGAAGCCCAGTCCGCGGCCATCGACGTTATGATCGAGGAAGGCTACGACGCCATCCTTATCGACGCCGCTTCACCGACCGCGCTAAACCCGGTTATTGACCGCGCTTTGGCTGCGGGCATTGTCGTGGTAAGTTTTGACAATGTGGTAAGCAACCCCAAGGTTCATACGATCCATATTGATCTCAAGGCCAACGGCAAGGGATGGGCGGAATTTATCGTTAAACAGCTTAAACCCGGCGACACCGTAGCCATCGATACGGGGCTTCCCGGTTCCACCGTAGGCAACGATGTGTACGACGCGGCTATGGAAGTGTTCCAAAAAGCGGGTATCCGCGTCGTTGCCGAATTTGCCAGTGAATGGAGCGACGGTGTCGGACAGCAGCAAATCGCCAGCGTTCTGGCCGCCAATCCCGATCTTGACGGGCTTCTCTGCCAGGCCTTTGGAGAAACGATAGACGCCGCTTTTACCCAGGCCGGAAAACCTTTTATTCCCTGCACGGGGTACCATACCAACGCGGGTCAGCTTTCCGCGCTGAACAAAAAAATTCCCTTTTGTTCGGCGAACAACCCTCCGGGAAACAGCGCCTTTGCCCTGGACGTAGCCCTGCGGCTTCTTGAGGGTGAAGAAATTCTTCCCATGGACATTTCAGTTGTTCCGCAGTTCTTCGCCATTCCCGAATACGCGAACGTCGACATCGGGTATCCCATCACGACCATCGAAAAAGACGTGACGGTGTTTGACAATGCGCCGGGCGCGCTTCCCTGGCCCGTGCTTCCGCTGCCTTTTACTTCGGTAAATCTAAGCATTGACGAGGTGGCGAACTTTAAGCAATAACCGCAAAAAACGACGGCCCGGAACGTTCCGGGCCGTCGTTTTTTTTCCGGACGCCTTTAAAAACGCGAAGGGGCTTTTTAAGGGCGTTCTTATGTGTATACTGGAACCATGGCTTATCTGGAATTGGTTAACGTCTCCAAATCATTCGGAGGCATCTATGCTCTAAAAAAAGCGTCTCTTGCCTGTGAGCGCGGCGAAGTCCACGCCTTGCTGGGAGAAAACGGAGCGGGGAAAAGTACGCTCCTTAAAATTCTCAGCGGCGCGCTCCAGGCCGATGAAGGGGAAATCCACATCAACGGCAAACCGGTCCGGATACGGAATCCCCTGGACGCCATGAACCGCGGAATCGGAACGGTTTATCAGGAACTGTCCATTATACCCGACCTGACGGTGAGCGAGAATATTTTCATCGGACGGATTCCCAAAAACAGGGCAGGCCGTTTTTTACGGAAAGAACTCCGCCAAATAACCGAAAATCTTTTCCGGGAATATTCGGTAACCGATATTGATCCCGACGAAAAAGCGGGAAGCCTTTCACTTTCAAAACG
Source organism: Treponema sp. (assembly GCA_031257595.1). Lineage (GTDB taxonomy): Bacteria > Spirochaetota > Spirochaetia > Treponematales > Breznakiellaceae > JAIROH01. The sequence continues at coordinate 2,038 of JAIROH010000127.1, forward strand.
GCAGATGATTGAAATCTTAAGGGTTCTGTCGAAAAAGCCGGAAATCATCATTCTTGACGAAGCCACTTCGGCGTTGACGGAAAACAAGGTTCACTGGCTTCTTTCCCTGGCAAAAAAGCTTGCCGCCGAAGGGCGTCTTGTTATCTTTATTTCCCACAGAATGTCGGAAATAAAAGACGGATGCGATACAATTACCGTACTGCGGAACGGCATGACCGCGGGAACCATGAAGGTCGAAAACGTGGATATGGATCTGGCCGTCTCCATGATGCTGGGCCGCAAAATAGAAGGCTATTATCCCGAATTGACAAGCCATGTTCGTCCGGAAAAACTGCTGGAGGTAAAGCACCTTCAATACGAGCATATCCTTAACAATATAAGCTTTTCCCTTCACAGGGGCGAGGTATTGGGGCTCGGCGGGCTCGCGGGCCAGGGACAGGCGGAGCTGTTGCTCGCCCTCTTCGGCGTTATAAAAAGCAAAAACACCGTCGAGTTGGAAGGCAAAGCCTATAAAATAAAGTCCCCGGAAAAAAGCATACAAAACGGCATCGCCCTGATACCCGAAGATCGCGGCGCCCAGGGACTGTTGCTTTCGTTCTCCATAATGTTTAACATCGCCCTTTCTTCCCTCGCGCGTCTCGGCGTCCTGCTCAACCGTTCCACGGAAAACACCATCGTCGACCGCTATATGGACGCGCTGCAGGTTAAGGCGCCGGACAGTGAAACGGCGGTCAGGAATTTAAGCGGAGGCAACCAGCAGAAGGTGGTGCTGGCAAAAATGCTGGCTACCGAACCCAGGATAATTCTGATGCACGATGTAACCCGCGGAGTTGACGTGGGTACAAAAAAGGATATTTTTACCCTGGTACGGGAACTGGCTTCGCAGGGGAATTCAATCGTATATTTTTCCACCGATGTGCAAGAACTGGTGAATGTCTGTGACCGTATCCTTGTTATGTTCGACGGAACAATCAACGCGTCCTTTAGCGGCGATGGCATGACCCAGGAAAACATTATCGCCGCGTCCATCGGTGAATTGAGTAACATACAAAAAGGGGCGGTATCGTGATTCAAAAGAACAGCCTGAAGGACTCTTTGGAAAAAAACTGGATAAGTCTGGTCCCGTATTTTGTACTGATTGTTTTAACGGTTATCATGGCGGTAATAAATCCCCGGACTTTGAGTATGCGCTTTATCGCCAACAAATGCGACGCCGCCTTTTCCCTTGTTTTGGTTTCCATCGGCCAGACCTTTGTGCTGCTTTCGGGTGGTTTTGATCTTTCCGTAGGCGGCGTGATATGTGTTACCAACAGCCTGCTGGCGGTCAATATGGGGGGCGGTCCGGGAAGCATCTTCCTGTGGTGTGTAATCTGTGCGTTTATCGGAACGGCCATCGGGATCTTTAACGGATTTGTTATCGCCAAAGCAAAAATGCAGCCCTTTATCGTCACACTGGCTACCCAATCAGCCTGTTACGGGGCGGCTTTATTGATCCTTAAAGTCGACGGGGGAAACATAGATCCCGGTTTTATCAAACTGCTTATTTCACGGTTTTTCGGCGTTCCCCTTTCGCTGATCCTTATGGTGATCCTTATCCTCTTGTGGCTCTACGTCAAACGGACAAATTTCGGCCTGGCCCTTTATGCCGTGGGAAGCAATGAAAAGGCTGCCCACCTTAACAGCATTAACGTATTCCGTACCAAGCTCTTCGCCTACGGACTGTCGGGCTTTTTCGCCGCCCTGGTGGGAATCTACCGGACAGCTCATGTGGCCTCGGGATCTCCTACCGCCGGGGCTTCTTTTGTAATTACCTCGATTGTGGCGGCGGTACTTGGGGGAACGGCGATTTCCGGCGGAGTGGGAGGAATCGTCGGCAGTGTGGCGGGGGCTTTTATCCTCAGGGCCATAACGGATCTGCTTGTATTTCTTAAAGTTTCGGCTTACTGGACAAGCCTGGTTCAGGGCGCGCTGCTTGTTGCCGCCGTAGCCCTGACATCCTACGCAAAGCTCCGCCGGACCAGCGAGGTTGCCCAATGAATATAAAACGATTCTGGGCGCGCAATTCAACGGTTTTTATAATTTATGCGATAGCCCTGTTGCTTCTTGTTATCGTATCGATACTCAAGCCCGGCTATGCCAGCGCCAACAACCTCAACATGCTTTCCGTCACGGCGGCTGTTTTGGGAATAACCTCTTTGGGGCAAACTTTCGTGATTCTTACCGGGGGAATGGATCTTTCCATTCCATGGATGTTTTCCATATCGGCCTTTCTCATGGCGGCCCTTACCAACGGAAACGATGGCGCCCTTGTGTACGCGGTTCCCACGGTACTGCTGGCGGGCCTCGTGATGGGTCTTATCAACGGTTTCGGGGTGGCGTATATCGGCATTATTCCGGTTATCATGACCATATCCACCAATATCATTTTTCAGGGACTGTTGGTTGGAATTTCCGGCGGCATGCCCGGGGGGAGTCTTCCCCAGACAATCAAAACCCTGGTTTTGGGGAACACCGCCGGAATCTCGACGTTGTTTTTGATATGGCTTTTCGTTTCCGCCCTGGCGATCATTGTACTTCATAAAACCAGATACGGCAGAAACATCTACGCGGTCGGAAGCAGCGAAACGGTAGCCTTTTTTTCCGGAATAAACACAAAACAGACAAAACTTTTCGCCTACGGGATCTGCGGCATGCTTAGCGCGGTTGCGGGCGTTCTCTATTCAGGACGCCTGGGGCAGCTCTATCTTGCCATGGGCGAGCCATATCAGATGCAGACCATAGCGGCCGTCGCCATAGGCGGCGTTTCGCTGGCGGGGGGAAAGGGCAGCTATGCCGGTACGATGGCGGGAGTCTGTATCCTGGTGATCCTCAACGGTTTCCTCTCGGCGATGAATATCCCGCCCAACGTCCAGAAAATCGTCTACGGCGCGGTGCTTTTTATGGCGGTATTGATTGCGGAGCGCGAAATCAAAGGGCAGTAACCGGCTTTTTCAAAACCCGAAAGGTTTTTGAAAAAGTCCTAAATCATCGCGATTCCGCCGTTAACGTCTATGCAGGCTCCCGTAATGTACGAAGCGTAGTCGCTGGCCAGAAACAGCGCCGCTCCGGCCACATCTTCGCCGCTGCCGATGCGGCCCAGGGGGACGGTTTGGGGATCGTAGCCGAAGCCCGTGGTCATCTCGGTGGCGATAAGTCCCGGGGCGACGGTATTAACCCGTATCTGTTTTGAGGCGCCGGCTTTGGCAAGGCTTTTGGTCAGCGTAAGAACCGCCGCTTTTGACGAAGGGTAATCCGGGGTTACGACGATTCCACCGCTCCGGGCGGCCTGGGACGCGAGGTTGATAATGCAGCCTCCCCCCTGTTCGGCCATCACCTTAAACGCTTCGCGGCAGACAAAGAAAAGCCCTTTCACGTTGATGTTAAACGTAAAGTCCCACTGATCTTCGGTAACGTCGAACAGGCTTCCCCTGCGGGAAACCCCGGCGCAGTTAAGCGCAATGTCGAGGCGGCCGAATTCCCGCACGGTTTCGGCGACAAGAGCCCTGTCGTCTTCCTCATTCCGGAGGTCGGCCGCGACGGTACGGCATTTTAATCCCGTCGACTTTTCAATTTCCTCCGCGATCTTGTCAAGATTCTCCCTGCGGACATCGGTAAGCACCATGCCGCCTATGTTATGTTCCGCGTACATTTTCGCGCAGGCGGCCCCGATGCCTCCCGCGGCTCCCGTAACAAGGGCGATTTTCTTTTCCAGCGTAAACAT
>JAIROH010000143.1 GCA_031257595.1 Treponema sp.
GAAAATTTTCCGATACTCGGCATTGACCCAAAAGACTGCATAAACCGGGGCGGAAACATTATCCCCATACAGGTTGAAGGAACAGCCGACGACTGCCAGGATCTTGTTGCCGCCCTTATCAACGACAGACCCTTCGCCGAGCGACATAACATCACCAGCGCAAACGCCGTTAATCCGGGGCGTCTTTTGTCCCAGGTTTTTTATTTTTTGTACAGCTTTATCCAGCTTAAAAAAAGCCTTACCGGAGAACTGGTATTCAGCCTGCCAACCGGAAATTTGGGCAGCCTTATTACGGGACTCTACGCCTGGAAATTCGGGATGCCGGTAAACGGTTTTATCGCCGCGATGAACAGCAACAACGCGGCGGGCGGCTTTATCAGAGGGCAGGGATTCAGCCGGCAGCCGCTTGTCGTCACCAATTCGCCAAGGCTGGACATAACACGGCCGTCCAATCTTGAACGGCTTGAAACTTTTTACCGGGAAGCCCCGATAGTAATGAGGAATATGGTTTTTCCCGAAAGCATTGATGACCGGACAACGCTGCAAACGATGAAAAAAGTACGGGAACGTCACGGGCTTTTTCTCGATCCCCAGAGCGCCGTGGCCTTTGCCGCCGCCGAAAAAATCGCTGCCAACAGGGACTTTTACGGCAATATTGTGGTTTTTGCGACAGAACATCCGGCCCGTTATGCGGAAACAATTTACAAAGCTACGGGAGAACGCATCGCTATTCCGGACAGGCTTAAAGCCATGGAACAAAAAACCGAACCCGTGGCCCGGATAAAAAACAGCCTTGAAGGCGTTGAAAGCGCCATAGCGGGTTGTTTCTGACAAAATCAAATGTCGTAATGGTAGCAAAACCCACGTTGCTGCTTATCGAGGCAGCACATGCGCCCGTGCCCTGTTCAAAACTGAATAGGGGAGTATACCGGTAAAACCGTTTCTGATACTATTGTTATATTATGAAATACTGGCAAGATTTAAGGTCCATAATTGTTGGGGACGCCTCTAAATTCAGCCTTTCTGTACGCCTGATTATCGCATCCGTGTTTTTTGCCATCCTGATCGTTATCCTGTGGCTCACCCCGGTCTTTTTCAAATGGCTCAAGGGCAGGGTTACCGTTTTTGGAAAGAAATTCATACCAACCCTTACCATCAGGAAATACAAACTTCTTGAAACAACCCAGGTTCTGAATGTACTTTACACGGTCCTTAATATCCTCAAATGGGCGACGATGTTTCTGGAACTTTTTATCGCCGTCCCGCTTATTTTCAGCCTCTTTGAGCTGACCCAGGATCTGGCGGCCAGGCTCTTCGGTTATGTGTTAACGCCCCTGAGCCGGGTACTGTACGGAATCATTGATTACATACCGAACCTTATCACTATTGTCATTTTTATTTTTATTGCCCGTTATGCCGTACGATCCCTAAAGTTTTTTGCCACCCGCGTTGAAAGGGGAAAACTTGTTATTCCGGGTTTTTACGCCGAATGGGCCCAGCCGACATTCAATATACTCCGCTTCATTATTTACGCCTTTACCATCGCGGTTATCTATCCGTATTTACCCGGCTCCGATTCCAGAGCCTTCCAGGGGGTCTCGGTTTTTGTAGGCATCGTCCTGTCGCTGGGATCCAGTTCCGCCATAGGCAACCTCGTGGCCGGTATCGTGCTTACCTATATGAGGCCTTTTACCATCGGCGACCGCATACAGATACAGGGAGTTACCGGCTTTGTAGTGGAAAAGTCCCCGATAGTAACACGTATCAAAACCCACAAAAACGAGTATGTTACGTTTCCCAACATGATGGTCCTTAGTTCCAGCATCACCAATTATCATACCTCTACCACGGAAGACGAACAGGGGCTTATTCTTAACGCGGAGATAACTTTCGGCTATGGTACTCCCTGGCAAAAAGTACACGAACTTTTGATTGAAGGCGCCCTTAAAACAGGCAGTATCCTTGAAGACCCAAAACCGTTTGTATTGCAGCTTTCACTGGAAGATTTTTACGCCCGCTACCAGATTAACGCGTACACCAAAGACGTGGAACGTGTACCGGCGATTTATTCAGAGTTGTTTGAGAACATCCAGAACAGTTTCCGTGACGCCGGTCTTGATATGACGGCTTCCCACTTTCGGATTAACCTTCCCCCGGAAAGCGCGAAGTATTCTCCGCAAAAGAAAGACGCCGGCGCTTCCCCGCCGGCAGGCAAGTCCTTTAACCGGTGAATACGGACTCGTTCAGGTTACGATATTGACCGATCGGCGGCATTTATAGTATAATACAATAATCCGCCGCAAAATTGGTTGTTTTACCCTTTGGACCAAGGGTTGGATACGTAAAAAATCCCGAGACCGGGTAAAAAGCCAACAGTTTTTGTTTCCGGATTATCTTACACCCCGCAGACAGAATGGAATTGAGGAGAAGTGCGTGAAAAAACATTTCGGGCTTACCGCGTATTTTCAAAGATATGAGCAAAAATATCTGCTCAACCTCGTTCAGTATCATGCGGTAATCGATATGCTTAAAGACCATGCTTATATTGACGAGTACGGTTTAAGTACGATTTATTCCCTGTATTACGATACCCCGGGATTTGCCATCGCGCGAAAATCAAGAGATAAATCTGCCTATAAAGAAAAACTACGGCTCCGGAGTTATGGCATTCCCCGGCCCGGAGATCCGGTTTATTGGGAGCTAAAAAAGAAATGGCAGGGTATTACCTATAAACAACGAATCCCCGCGCCTTTTACCCCTTTTGTATTCGAGTTTCGGGAAGATACCGATACTCCGGCGGGTAATGAGATTCACTGGTTTTTCAACTACTACCATCCCCTTCCCCAATGCCTTATCATCTACGATCGCCTTGCCTTTCGGTTCAGGGAACATCCCGGCCTGCGGATCACCTTTGACGCTTCTGTACGTTTCAGGGCTTCGGATCTTGATTTTTCTCACGGGCCTCAAGGCACAGTACTCCTTGATGAAGATCGCCTTCTTATGGAGGTAAAAACCGAAAGAGCCATACCGCTTTTCCTGAACGCCTGCTTTACCCGGTTGAACCTTTTTCCGGTTGCCTATTCCAAATACCGGATGGCCGCTGAACAACTTATGTATAAACGGGAGCTTCAATATGCCTGATTTTCTTGTGCAGTTTTTTTCTCCGGATCCGGATCTTGTGGATATGACATTGCTTGTCCGCTGTACCATAACATCCCTGTTTACCGGTGCCCTTACCGCGGCGGCTTATAATTTCCGGCAAATCTCAAACCGCCAGTTTGTCATAACCCTGGCTCTGTTACCGGTAATCGTCCAGTTAATTATCATGATCGTCAACGGAAAAGTGGGTACAGGCATCGCGGTAATGGGGGCCTTCAGCCTGGTCAGGTTCAGATCCGTGCCCGGAACCGCCAAAGAAATAACCAGTATTTTTCTCGCGATGGCCCTGGGGCTTGCCACCGGAACCGGCGCACTGGGCTATGCGCTTCTTTTTGCCGTTGTTATAAACGGCTTTTTGGTTTTGTTCTCCCTTATCGGATTTATGGAGATTGGAAATCAGGCGCGAACTCTCAAAATTCTTGTTCCCGACGATAAAGACTATGCCGTGATTTTTGCCGATGTCTTTACCGAATATGCCAAAACCATACGCCTGGAACGGGTGCGGACCGTTAACCTGGGCAGTCTATATGAATTACAGTACACGGTTATCCTCAAAGAGCCAAGCCAGGAAAAAGCTTTTATCGACCAAATACGGGCCAGAAACAGTAATCTGGAAATAAGCTATACCCGGATAATGAATGACCGGGAATCATTATGACACAGAGGCGGTAGAAATAATAATGAAATTATTCGGATTGCATAAAGTACGGAGTACGGTTCCAATTCGCGGGAGAGCCCCCTCCGTTCCACGGTGGGGCTGGTTGATCTGCGGTATCGGGATCCTGTTGGGGATAAGCGGCTGCGCTGCCATAAAAGACATCGGGAAAAAAGTATTAAGGGGGCATGTGGATATTGCGGACCTGGATACCGGGCTGCCGGTAATTACGATAAACACCCATACCGGTAAGCCTGTTACCAGTAAAGAAGTGTATGTTACCGCGGATATCGAGATTGACGACCCGAATGACAGCGGCAATAATCTTAAGGGTGAAATTGAGATCCGGGGCAGGGGGAATACCACCTGGAATGCTCCCAAAAAACCGTACCGGGTTAGGTTCCCCCAAAAAACATCGCTTTTTGGTTACGAAAAAGCCAGGAACTGGGTATTGCTGGCGAATTACCATGATACAACCCTGCTGACGAACACCATTGGCTTTGAGCTGGGCAGGCGTTTCGGCTTGGCCTTTACCCCTCATTTTACCCATGTGGAAGTAATCGTGAACGGACGTTATGAAGGCAGCTTTGTACTGACCGAACATGTACAGACGGGATCCGGGCGGATAGACATCAATGAAGACGAGGGTTTTCTGGTGGAACTGGACGGCCATTATGATGAGGAGCCGAAATTTCGAACCCCTCACCTGGAGCTTCCGGTAATGATAAAACACCCCGAAGATGTGGAAGATTCCAGGTATGCTGTTGTCAGGAAAGCCGTCAATGACCTGGAGGAGGCCCTGTTTTCCGATGCCTTTCCAAATACCAATTACCGGGATCTTATCGAGCTGAATACTTTTATTGATTACATCATGGTTAACGAAATAACCAGAAACGTGGACTTGCAACTGCCTAACAGTGTGTATTTATATCAGGATCAGGGGGCCGGGATGAGCCTGGGCCCTTTGTGGGATTTTGATTATGGATTCGACTATGACGGTAAGAAACATACGTATTTTATGGATTTTACCGGAATGTTTTACAATTCCACTTTTCGTACCGGGTCGGGTCGTCTGTTTTTCAATCGTTTTTTTGAAGACCCTGTTTTCAGGGCGGCATACAAAGAACGGTGGAACGCGATGTATCCGGAGATTGTCAGCATGGAAGCGTTCATTGACCAGATGGCGAGCCACCTGGAAAAGTCTTACGAAGCAAACGGCACGGTATGGTGGTGGTTCAAAAGGGATTATCCCAAAGAAATCGCGCGGCTCAAGGAATGGTGGAAGAACCGGATAGCCTACTTAGACAGGGAAATTGACGCGTTCTGAAACCACTCCGGCGTAATTTTACCTATACTCCCGGCGCCGGGCCCTGATCGGCGTTCTGGCGGCGGGAGCGTTCCAGGCCTTCGCTGGCGTCACGGTAATTGGGGTTGAGGGTCAACGCCTTTTCGTAGGCTTCCACTGCGGAGGCGAATTCCCCGGCCGATTCCCGCACCGAGCCGAGCCTGAACCACCACAGGAACATGCTGCTTTCAAGGCTTACCGCCGTCGTATAGGCTATGTCGGCGTGAAGGTATTTTTTCTGGTTCCGGTAAATCTCGCCCATGAAAAAATACGCCGTGGAAGCCCGTTCGCCGCGGGGCATTGCGTTAACATAGCGCTGCATAAAGGTCAGGGAGCGGGCGTAATCGTTAAGGTAAAAATACGCCTCGCCCATGGTTTCAACGATCCTGAAATCGTTGGCGTTGTAGCGAAGACCCTGCTCGCCCCAGCGTATCACTTCACTGTAACGCCGCTGACGGAGCATGGCCCAGGTAAGAACGGTATAGGAATCCATGTTGGAAGGGTTACGGGAAAGTTCTTCGGTACATATGCGTATCGCTTCGTTATAGTAAACGTTGGCTTCATCCATACGGTTCCGGCCTTCCAGGTCACGGCCGATACGGTAGTTTTGCAGCGCGTCGGGCCGCAGCGACTCCTGGGTTTGGGCAAAAAGCGAAAACCCGGCGAGCAGCAACGCCCCGATAAAAGCGAAGCGTTTCCGGAAAGATTTTCGTCGGATGGATTTACCGTCTTCGTTTTTGTCTTTATTTTTTTGCAACATGCCCCGATTGTAGCACTATTCCAGCAGTTTGTTAATCGCCGCCGCGGCCCTGCGGCCTTCGCCCATCGCGAGGATTACCGTAGCCGCCCCAAGGACGATGTCTCCGCCGGCGTAAACCCGGTCCAGGCTGGTTTTCTGTGTTTCGTCCACAATGATCCGGCCTTTTTTGTCTGCCAGAAGATTTTCCGTAGTTTTGGTTAAAAGCGGATTGGACTCGTTTCCCAGGGCGACGATAACGGTGTCGCAGTTGTACACATATTCCGAGCCCTTGATTGCCACGGGACTGCGGCGGCCTGAATCATCCGGCTCGCCAAGCTCGTATTTGAGCAGTTCCATCCCCGTAACCCGGCCCTGATCGTCGCCGAGAAAACGTACCGGGTTCCGCAGGAAGTCAAACACAATGCCCTCTTCTATGGCATGGGCAACCTCTTCCGCCCGGGCCGGCATTTCGCTCCTTGTCCGCCGGTAGATAACGTGAACTTCTTCCGATCCGAGCCGCAGGGCCATGCGCGCCGCGTCCATGGCTACGTTGCCGCCGCCTATAACCGCGGTGATCTTTGAACGGTACATCGGTGTGGCGGCTTTTTCCGCGTCATATGCCTTCATCAAATTGGCCCTGGTAAGATATTCGTTGGCGCTCATTACCCCGACAAGATTTTCGCCGGGACAGCCGAGAAATTTCGGAAGGCCCGCCCCAACGCCGATGAACACCGCGTCGTAACCGCCGCGGAGCGGATCGGCGCTCTGTTTGTCGAGCATTTCCCGGATCGTCCCCGTACGGCCCGCGAGGAAATTCGTTTCGATCTTTACGCCCATTTTGGAAAGTATGTTGACTTCGGCCTGTACGATGGATTTGGGGAGGCGGAATTCCGGAATGCCGTACACCATGACCCCGCCGGGTTTGTGAAAGGCTTCCAGTATCGTAACCGCGTGACCCTCGCGGGCAATGTCGGCGGCAACGGTAAGCCCGGCGGGGCCCGACCCGATGACGGCGGCTTTTTTGCCCGTCGGCGGTTTTACCGCCGGAACGGTCACCTTGTTGTTTTCCCGTTCCCAGTCGGCGACAAACCGTTCGAGCCGGCCGATGGCGACGGCAAGCTCGGCGTTCTTCAGCATTTTCCCCAGCGTACATTCCGCCTGACACTGTTTTTCCTGGGGACAGACCCTGCCGCATACCGCGGGGAGCAGATTCGTTTCCTTGATGATGTCAACCGCCGTCTTGAAATCACCGTTCTGGATTTCGGCGATAAAACGGGGAATCGGCACCGCCACGGGACAGCCGGAAACGCAGGGCTGGTTTTTACAGCCAAGGCAGCGTTCAGCTTCAAGCCGGGCCTGGGCTTCTCCGTAGCCAAGGGCGACTTCGCGGACGTTTTTTCCGCGCTCAACGGGATCCTGGGTCGGCATGTCCTGGGCCGGAATCGCCGCGCGGTCTTTCGCGCTGATCCGCCCGTCCGCGACTTTTTTTTCAAGTATCCGTTTAAGCTGCGTTTCGGCTTCGGCGTTTAATTGGACGGAAGTTTTATGTTCGCTCATCGCTACGCCCCCTGCTTTACGCCGTGGGGTTCCAGTCCCAGGCCTATATGACAGCGGTGATGGTCTTCATCCTCACGGGCCTTGAACGCCTTCATGCGAAGCATCATGTTGTCGAAATCAACCTTGTGGCCGTCAAACTCCGGGCCGTCGACGCAGACAAACTTTGTCTCGCCGCCGACGGTAACCCGGCAGCCGCCGCACATGCCGGTTCCGTCAATCATGATCGTGTTAAGCGACACAAGGATCGGCACGTCGAATTCCGCCGTGGTTTTTTCACAGAATTTCATCATGACGGGCGGGCCGATGGCGACGGTCATGTCGGGTTTCGGGTTTTTCGTACAGTATTCCTTGAGGGGCTCTGTAACCAGAGCCTTCCGGCCGTAAGAGCCGTCGTCTGTTACCACGGTTAGCTCGTCGGCGTATTGTTTCATCCTGTCTTCAAAGATCACAAGCTCTTTCATCCGCGCCCCGATAATTACCGCCACATGGTTTCCCGCGGTCTTCATTGCCTGGACAATCGGGAAAAGCGGCGCCACGCCGATGCCGCCGCCGACGCAGACTACGCCGCCGAATTTTTCGATGTGGGTCGGATTCCCCAATGGCCCCAGAATGTTTTCTATATAGTCACCCTCGTTCTTGACCGCCAGATTGTGGGTAGAAGCGCCGACGGTCTGGAACACCATGGTTACTGTTCCCGCTCCGGCGTCCGCGTCGGCAATGGTCAGGGGGATGCGCTCCCCCCAGTCGGTATCCGCCTGCACAATAACAAACTGCCCGGCCTTGCGCGAACGGGCGATAAGCGGCGCTTCCACGACCATTTCGTAGACTTCTTCCGAAAGCCGCTTTTTTGAAAGGATCCTGTTCATTAAAACTCCCTGATATTACAAAAGTAAAGACTTAAGGCTGTTCCAAAAACCGGAGTTTTGGAACAGCCTCGATTATTTAAAATTAACCGAGTTTTAAAAAAGACTCAAGTAAGAATTCAAGACGATACGGAAAAACTGTCAGACGGTTTCGCCGGTCATCTTTGCTTTAAGTTCCGCGAGAGCCGCGCCGGCCGCGGCGTTTTTTTCCATTTCGGCGAATGCCCGATCCCGGCCGCGTTCTTCCTCGCTGCCCGGATCGTGCCCTGCGGCGACAAGAAGTTCCTGTAAAAGAAGGTCCGGATCCACGGAACGTTCCCTGGCCGCCAGGGCCGGAAGTGAACGAATCGCCTGTTCCGCCTGGGCTTTAAGTTCCGCGTTTTCCGCGTTCAGGGCAG
>JAIROH010000006.1 GCA_031257595.1 Treponema sp.
AATGCACGTTCTCATCGCTGATCTGCACAAACACGCTGCCGCTTTCGTGTAACAGTTCCCTCGCCAACAAGAGTCTGTCCAGCAGATACGTCAAATAGGAATGGATACCCAGTTCCCAGGTGTCCCGGAAGGCTTTTATCATTTCCGGCTCGCTGGTCAAGTCCTCGTCTTTCTTGTCCTTTACGTCCCGCTTGTTGACAAAGGGCTGGAAGTTAGAGCCGTATTTTATGCCGTAGGGCGGGTCGATGTAGACCATCTGTACCTGCCCGGCCATGCCTTCCTTTTCCAGGAGGGAATTCATTATTACGAGGCTGTCCCCGGCAATGAGGCGGTTTGTCCATTTGTTTTTGTGCTGGTAGAATTCAATCTGGGTGTTCCGTTTTTTCATGCGGTCAAGGTCGGATTCAAAGAGTTCTCCCTGTAATTCCTGTGTATCGTCGCCGATGGTCTGGACGGAGCGGATTATTTTGTGGGGGTTTATGACTTCATGGATATGGATAGAAGATGTGGGAACGGTAAAGGATGTTCCTTCTTTTTTTCCGGCCCATTGCAGGGAGGGGTCTATGTGGGGGTCATATTCGTACTTTGCTTCGGGGCTTGCCGCCATGTCGTACTGAGCCATGCCCACCGGAGGGATGTTGGCCCGGTCGTATTCGTCGTGGGTGTATGCGTCTATCTGGTTGAGGCGGCTGGCGTCGATGGTCTTTTTCTTGAACATTAATTCCCCTCCACTTGATTATGTTTAGATAATCTATTTTCCAATCAGTGCTAAAATTTCCAGGTAAGCACGGTCTTTACATAGCTGTTGTCCCGGTACTGGCCAAGTTCGCCGTCACCGTCACCTCCGAAAAAGCCCGCCGACACTTCCATGGAAAGATCGTTCTTTGTCCAGACAACGGCGGGGATAACAAGAAAATCCTCGTCTTCGATGCCCCAAAGGGCCGTGGTTTTTAGTTCCAGTTCGTCCCGGAAAAATTTTTTAGAAAGAATCGCGGTAATGCGGGTTGAGGTCATCGGAGTCGCCTCGGTAACGGGCAGGGGGGCCATATCTATAATTTTCGCATCAACATCGACAACGGGGTTTGTAAGACTAAACAGCGCGATGTTGTCCTGCATCAGCCGGATTCTGCCGTTCCCCTGGAGGTTAAGGTTGATCCCCCAAAAAAGATTCCGGTCGAATCCCAGCGAATATACGATCGCCGGATTTTCCACCGCCGGATCGTCGCCTTCCAGATCCGAAGTCAGATTAACGCCAAGTTCCGAACGCAGGTTAAAGCCGAAAAGGACCTGGGCGTAGTCAACGCCAATCTGGTGATAACGGTTATAATCGACATTAATCCACGTATTAGGCGGCGGAATCAGGCCGGCAATAACGTTAACGCCGGGCCTGAAAAAGTAACCCGTATAGTACTGGAACCCAAGATCCGCCCGGCCGATCGTCGTCGTAAAACGGATCCCGCCCTGGGCGTGATCGAGCCTTTCCACCCTGTCGGTATACACGTCGTCAAGGGTTTTTCCGGATACGGACAACAGAAGTGATTCAAGATCGCTCATCTGCGAGGGTCTCCAGCGTCCCGCAAAATCAAAGTTGTGGGCGCGGAACCAGGGAACAAACACCCCTTCAAGCTTCGTAAAGTCTCCGGGACTGTAAGAAACATGAACCATCGGCCGGGCGATCTTCATCCCCAGCTGATTTGTAATATCGGTAAGATCCGAATAATCAAACGGATTGATCACGTCAAGCGGACCCATGCTGTCCGCCCGGCCCCAGCTTAATTTGCGAAGGCCCAGCTCAGCCTCAAACGCTTTTACGCCAACGCGCGCGTAGGCTTCGTCAACCAAAAGCAGTTTATCGGTGTCAAAACGCAGATTCAAAAACGCGTCCACATGGGACATGGTTAAGGAAACGTTAAGCTTGCCCGAAATATCCCCCAACCGCTCAATGTCAAAATCTTCGTCTCCGGTAAAAACCCTGTCGTAGGCCAGAAGCATCCCGGCCACCTCGCCGCCCGCTTTCAGCGCCCCCGGGGAAAACCCGAAACCGTCATCACCGCTGTCGTTAAAGCCGAAATCGCCGCCTTCGTCACCGGCTTCCGGCGCCTGCCCACCCGAATCATCCGCCGGACCAAAACCGAAGTCCTGGGCAAAAAGCGCGGAAAACGCGCCCATCAGAATCAAAAAAGAAACGGCGCGTTTCATTCGCCGGGAAAACTTCATTGTACCCTGCCCCGTTCAAGAAACGCCGTGGTAAAAACCTGTTCGGGAATGGGATCGTCGTATTTAAGAATCTCCACGTCAATCGTGGTATTGGTTCCCGCGGCAAGCGTCGTCATCCGCGTCTTTACCGGGGAAAGCCTTCCCTGAATGTTTTTAAGCTCAAGTATCTCAAGGGTTTTTACATGGTTCCCCCGTTTGTCGAAAAGTTCCACTTTGTAATTAACCTTGTCGTCTTTTCCTATCCACTGGATCATCTTTGAATACTGGTAAGAGCCGTCTTTCGGTTTTGATTCGACAACATAGCACGCCTTGCCGTTAAGGGCTTCTTCCCGAAGCAGCGTATGGGTATCAAGATCCGGATCCCTGTCGGCGGAGGAGATGTCGTCATAGGAAAGGTCTGTCCCCACAAAGCTTCCCGATCCTTCCGAAGCGGCGATACGACGGACTTTTCCAAGGGACGGCAGAAATATCCACTGATCGTTTGAACCGCCGCCGGTTTCCATCGTAAGAAAACGGGTGTTCGCCACATTGGCGGGACTTTGAAAAATAACCACGGTTCTTGAACCTTTGGGACCGTCTTTTGAATATTGATCGATACGGCGTTCCGTCGTGGAGCCGTTTTTCGCGGCAATGGTCATTCGGGATCGGCTTGATATGGTATCGGCGCTGATCCTGTCCCTGGCGTCCCGGACAATCGAAGCGGCGTCCTGGGCGGCCGCGCCGAAAACGGCAATAACCGTCATCAAAAGAAAAAAGAAAAAACGTTTCATATAACGCTCCTGTTTTTATAGACAAACCCCGGCTTTATCGCCAAAAGCAGGGCCGGTATCACCGTAAGGCTTACCAGGGCGCTTGTTCCCATGGTCAGGGCGATAAGCAGTCCGAAATCGCCGAGCATGTTGAAGCGTGAAAAGATAAGCACGGCGAATCCCGCCCCCACCGACACGGCGTTAATGATAATCGCCTTTCCCGAAACGGCAAAGCTCCTCCCCAGAAAGTTCCGCTTGTCCTTCGGGTTTTTGTTGAGGAGGGCAAGGTCTGTAATGCCCAATTCCGCCACTTCCCGTTTAAAGGCTTCCATGTAGTGAATCGTGTAGTCGATGCCTATACCCACGGCGAGGCTCGCTATCATCGATGTGCCGATATTGAGTTTTATGCCCAAAAAACCCATGACGGCAAAATTTATCAGTATCGAAATTGAAAGAGGCACGATGCCGACAAGACCGCCCGCAACGGATCTGTTTGACACGGCGATTATTATAAAAACCAGAACAAGGGAAATGATAACCGAGATAATCTGGGATTGTACCACCTGCCGGTTGAGCGAAGATTCAACCATCGCGCTTCCCCCAATCGTAACGTTGATCGAGGCGGGAAAATTCGCCGTCACAAAATTCCTGATCTCTTCAAGCGCCCGCCCCGTGTCGGCTTCTCCCAGGGTACGCAGCTGTACGGTACTTTTGATGGCCGTCGGTTCCAGCGGATCGTTGGCGTAGGAGTCGATGTCGCCGGAAAGGAGGATAAGGTAATTTGAAACCAGCGCGGAAAGTTCTTCGGGCCTTGTTTTGCCGTAACGGGCCGGATCGGATGGTATCTCGTAATAGGAGGCGCCTTCGTAATTGACAAGCTTTTTCAGTTCCCACACAAACTCGCCGGCGTCGATCTCCCGGTTTCGCCCGGACCGGGAGGCCCGGCTTAACAGTTCCGTCAGCTCCGCAATCGTCCAGGCTTTTTCTCCGGGAAACCCGGCGTTCGCCGGAGTGTCCACCGTGGCATTTGCCGCGGCATTCGCCGAATCCGCCGCGGACGGGCCAGGGGCCGGCCCGCCGCCGAAAACGAACGTGTCTGCACCAAAACCGAACGCCGGTTCACCGTCAAAGCCGAACGCGGGCTCGTTACTGAAAGCGGAATCGTCCCCAAAACCGAAAGCCGTCCCGCCGGGATCTTCCGTGGGGCGAAGGCCGCTGGGGCTTTCGTCAACGTTAAAGACTTGGTTAATCCGCTTAACGAGATCCGTAAAACCCACAACCCTGCCGACTTCGGGAACCTCTCTTTCCAGATAGGCGGCAAGGGAATCCATCGCGCCAAGGCTTTCCGGGCCGAGGAGGATTTCGCTTGAATCCGCCTCGGCTACCACGCTTACGATTTTGGACCCGCCGAACTTTTCCCTGATAAAACGATCCGACTTTGAAATGTCGGTATCGTTTTTAAAGTATTCTATAAATACATTGTCGATGATAAGCCTTGAAGCGCCAAGGACGGAAACAAGTATCAGTACCGAAGAACAAAAAAGGACCAGCCCTTTTCGCATCGCGATAACGGTAAAAAAGCGGCCGGCGCTTCGGGCAAAAAGGCCTTCTTCACGTCCGAAAGGGACTTCTTCGGCCCCTGACTTTTCGCCGAAACTTTTCCGTTCCGGCCCCCGCAGAATGACGAGCGCGGGGATCATCGTCATGGCGACGGCGAATGAGGCCAGCACACCAAAGCTCGCGAAAAAGCCGAATTCCCGAATGGGCAGAACCGTCGTAAAACAAAACGACGAAAAACCGGCAAACGTGGTAAGGGCGGCAAGAAAAACCGGCTTTCGTATTTTGTTGACCGTCGCGCATACAAGTTCAAAGTGATCTTCCCGGCTCAACTCCCGTCCCGTAACGCCGGAAGAAGCCGCGAAATCTTCCCGGTAATGGGTAATAACGTGGATGCCGTAGGCGCTTCCTACGGCGACAAGTATCACCGGAAGCACCGTGGAAATTACCGAAAGCTTTATGTCGAAAAAGGGCATGGCTCCCACGGACCATACGGCGGCGATAAGAACCGTAAGGAGGGGCAGGATTACGGCGGAAAGCCGCCTGAACGAAAAGAAAAGGACGACAAGCACGACGAGAATTACCAGCGGGACCAGAAGCCGCAGATCCGATCGGACGGCTTCGTTGATCGTGGCGCTGATCACGGGAATTCCCGTTACGTAGACTTCCGCCCGGCCGTCGAACATTTCCCGGGCAATGTCCCGCACCTGAATAAAGCTGTCCACGACTTCGGGTTTGCCGGCGTCTTCGTTTGAAATGTTCATCGGCACAAGGATCTGTGTGGCGGTAAAATCGTCGGAAATAAGGGAACGCCGGTACATATCCCAGGAAAGAATCCGCTCCTTTAACGCGGCAATCTCTTCTTTGGTTCCGGAAAAATCATCGGGCAGCAGCTTTTCCACGGTAATGGCGTCGGCCGAACCGGTAATGTAATCGGCATTGACGATGGAACTAACCGGATCGATAATCTCGATCTGCTCAACCCGGTCTACATATTCACGTATCGTCTCAAGAAACGAAGCCTCAAATACATCGCCGTAGTGCCGCCTGAGACCGACAAGAATAAACAGGGAACTTCCAAATGTATCGTCAATATATTCGGAAACCCTGCGGGCGGGATCGTCGGGAGAAATAAAACGAAAATTGTTGTTGTCCAGTTCTACCTGCGGAAGCCGGGACGCGAAAAAAAACGTGATCGCCCCAATCACCAAAAGAATCGCTATAGGATACCGGTAGATTTTTTTCATATCATTATCGGGGCTTTGATCCGGTTGCGGAAAGGCCCCTACTGTATAACTATACCGGGAACAGCCCGGCAATATCAAGTACTGCGTTCTGTCTTAATCAAACGACATAATAATGGCAAAGTCCGCGTCGCTGCTTATCGAAGCAGGCACACGAAAAAGTTTGAAAAAGATGATAGAGCCAATCCCAAAAACTGAAGTTTTGGAAAAGCATCGATAGTCATCGAATTTGCGTGGCGACGACAACAGCTTGCGTCTATGGGCGGCACAGCGCCCGGAGGATATAACAGGCGCACACAGAAAAACGGCGAAGGCGGGTGTCCCTGGAACCGGTACGAACCCCGCTTCGTGCCGGTTCCAGGGACAGGTCCCGCCGGTTTCGTTATTGTGCGCCTGTTCCAGGCACGGGTGCTGTGCAGTACGTCCGTGCCTGTGAATCAGTCGTAAAAGAGGCATATTCCGTATACATTTACGGTTCCCGCGGATTTTAACGCTTCGGCGCAGGCGTCCATCGTTGATCCGGTGGTATACACATCGTCAAAAACAAGAGCCGTTTTGGGGATCTTATTTTTGCCGTAGTCTTCCCGAGTCTGTATCTTTCCCCTAAGGTTGATCCGCCGCTTTTCCCGGTCAAGGATCTTTTGGGTATCGGAACTAAGCCGCCTTAGGCAGCGGCAGACCGTTTCGCCGTCCTTTTCCAGCAGTTTTGCCAGATATTCAACCTGATCCCAGCCGGTTTTCCGTATCTTTCCCGGCCTCGGAGGAACGGGAACCCAGGCAAAAGCGCCGGCCCCCGACGGATCGGCGGAAAATTTATCCTCCCAAAACGGGGATGAAGCGGCCCGTACAAGACATTCGCGCAAAAACCGTCCGAGGTTCCGGCGGGAACCGAATTTGTAGGCTCTGAGGATCTTCCGGTACTCCCCCTGATAGGGAAAAAGCGAAAACACCCTGTCGAAAGAACGTTCCGGGCCGCGCCTGCAAGCCATACAGGTTTCCCGTTCGGAAATAAGGGGTTTTCCACAGATCGCGCAACATCGTGGATCTCCGGAAAAAACGTCAAGAAACCTGTTCCGGCAGCCGGAACAAAGGCCGAAATTCGCGGAAAGAAAAATGGGTTTTCCGCAGCATGCGCAGCCCTGTGGAAAGATCATTTCCCCAAGCAGGCCCGCCATGGCCGGGAACAGCGGGGTTTTCATACCCTTATAAGGGCATGAAAACCCGTACTGCTTTAATATGGGTTAAAAAAGCAAAAAATACCCTGCTCAGCGGGCCAGTCTTAATATGAAAATGATAATCATTTTCATATTGACACTGTTGATCTTGTTTGATACCATGCCAAGTATGGTGGTTAACTTATGATGAACAGGTTCAGGGTTTTTTGGCCGGGCCTTTGTTTTTGTTTTGTTACCGCCGTCCTTTTCGCGGAAAACCACAGCCTTGCCGTTTTTGATCATGATTGCGGCGGCGCTGATTGTCCTGTATGCCTCCTGATGCAGACGGCGGAAAATTTTTTCAAGTCTCTTAAAAACACCGTATTTCAACCGGCCTTTCAGGCGGGTATCTTTTCGACAACCGCGCTTGTGTTGAAACGGGCTTTTTTTCTTTTCATTCCAAAAAACGCCGTGAGGTTAAAAGTAAAAATGAACCGGTGATTCGTGTTCCGCTTCTTTTTCTTTAACAGGGGCGGCCCGGAAATTTCAGTTTCGGATGAGCCGCCGGAAACCGATTTTTAACTTAACGAGCCGATTTCAAAACCCGGTTGGTTTTGAAATCGTATCTAAGAGGAGTTTATAGCAATGAAACGAGTTGTCTTTTTTGTTTGTATATTGGCTTTGCTGGCGGCAGTTTTACCCGCCAAAGGACGGAATGAGGCGGAAACCTCGAACGGTAAAATAAATGTGGTGGCTACCATTTTTCCGCCCTATGATTTTGTCCGCGAGATTGCCGGAGACCGGGTGAACCTGACCATGCTGCTTCCTCCCGGAGCGGAAAGCCACTCCTTTGAACCAACCCCCCAGGATATCATTAAGATACAAAACTGCGATGTCTTTATCTATGTGGGCGGCGAATCGGACGCCTGGGTAGAAACGATCCTCGAATCCGTGGATACCAGCCGTATGGAGATTATTACCCTCATGGATTGTGTGGAGGTTGTGGAGGAAGTTGTCGTCGAGGGGATGCAGGACGAGGAAGAAGGCCACGACCACGGCCATTCCCATGAAGAGGAATCCTTTACCGTTGCCGATGTCAAAGACCGCGCCCTGACGGATTGGGAAGGGGATTGGCAGTCGGTGTATCCCCATCTTCTTGACGGAACCCTGAATCCGGTCTGGGAACACAGGGCCGAAGAGGGTGAAAAAACCGCCCGGGAGTATTATGAGGAATACAAGGCCCATTATGTTACGGATATAGACAGGGTTGTCATTACCGCCGATTCCATGACTTTCTACAGAAACGGCGTTCCGGTAACGGCGCGGTATGCGTATAGAGGAACCGGCATTACCCCCGTGGACGACGGAAGCCCCTGGGTGCGGTATAAGTTTGAGGCCCTTGGAAATCCGCCCAGGGGTGTGCCCAGGTATATTATGTTTAGCGATCACCTCCACGCTCCGGCCAA
>JAIROH010000038.1 GCA_031257595.1 Treponema sp.
CCTGCCGCAAAACAGCCGGATTATCATTCTGCCCGGCGGCGGGGTTACAAAAGACAACGTTCGGGAAATCTGCGCCGTTTTGGGGGTAAACGAAGCGCACGGAACGCGGATACTGTAAAGATTCCGGAACTAACAAAGTTTTGGGATTGGCTCTCCCTTTTTTCAAATTTTGAACGGCAAGCGCCTATAGCCGTCCCGCAATCGTGTCGACGAATTCCCAGGAATCAAGCGCCGTTGGCTGCCCGGCGAGTTTTGCGAGGTCGCCTGTCATTTTCCCGGCTTCTATCGTATCCAGGGTCGCTTTTTCAAGGCGCCGGGCGAATTTCGCAAGCGCTTCCGTACCGTCAAGCTCGGCCCGTTTTGCGAGGGCCCCTGTCCAGGCGAAGATCAGCGCCACGGGATTGGTGCTGGTTTTTTCGCCTTTTTGCCAGCGGTAGTAATGCTGCTGAACCGTGCCGTGGGCGGCTTCGTATTCAAAGGCCCCCAACGGCGAGACAAGGACGCTTGTCATCATCGCGAGGCTCCCCGAAGCGCTGGCTATCATATCGCTCATCACGTCGCCGTCGTAATTTTTGCAGGCCCAGAGAAAGCCCCCTTCACCCTTGATCACCCTGGCTACGGCGTCGTCTATCAGCGTATAAAAATAGCTTATCCCCGCTTCGCCGCACTTTGCCTTGAATTCGTTTTCGTAGACTTCGGCAAAGATCCGCTTGAACCTTCCGTCGTAGGTTTTTGAAATCGTGTCTTTCGCGGCAAACCAGACGGGGAGCTTTTCCTCAAGCGCGTAGAGAAAACAGGATCGGGCAAAGCTCCGTATTGATCCGTCGAAGTTGTGCATACCCTGGACAACGCCGGGGCCCTCGAAATCCGCCACGGTGATCCGGTTCTCGACGCCGTCGACCCTCGTGTAGACAAGCTCGACCCTGCCGGGGCCTTCTATTTCCATTTCGGCGGCCTTGTATACGTCGCCGTAGGCGTGGCGGCCTATGACGATGGGTTTTTTCCACGTGGAAACCGAGGCCCTGATCCGGGAAACGGCGATTGGCTTTCGGAACACCGTGCCGTCAAGGATCGCCCTGATCGTGGCGTTGGGGCTTGGATGCAGGGCCTTGAGGCCGTATTCTTCTTTACGGGCTGTGTTACTGGTGATCGTCGCGCATTTGACGCCCACGCCCAGGCGCAGTATCGCCCGCGCCGATTCGGCGCTTACGTTGTCGTCCGTGGCGTCCCGGTTCATGATCCCCAGATCGTAGTATTCGGTTTTAAGATCCACATGGGGAAGGATAAGCTTTTCCTTTACCAGAGCCCACAGTACCCTGGTCATCTCGTCCCCGTCTATCTCGACCAGGGGAGTTTTCATTGTAATAAGCGGCATAACGGCAGTATACTAAAAAGGCGGAAAAATGTCATGCGAGGAGGGTTATTATGGCTGTTATTGAGGTGATACAGGGTGATATAACCGCCGTGGATGTTGACGTTATTGTAAACGCGGCAAACTCCGCCCTCGCCGGCGGCGGCGGCGTTGACGGGGCGATACACAGGGCCGCGGGACCGGGCCTTCACGAAGCCTGCATGAAAATCGCCGCTGAAAAACGGAAGGCGGGCGCTTCGTTTTCCGAGCCCTGCCCCACGGGAGAGGCTGTGCTGACAGGCGCTTTTAATCTTCGCTGTAAAGGGATAATCCACACCGCCGGTCCCGTCTGGCACGGCAGGGGAGAAAGCGGCCTTCTTGCATCCTGTTACCGCAACAGCCTTCTTCTTGCGGAGCAGTCGGGATTCGCCTCGATAGCCTTCCCCAATATCAGTACCGGGGTCTACGGCTACCCGAAAGACCTTGCCGCCGATGTCGCCGTTAAAACGGTGCGGGAAACGCTGCCGGACTGCCCCGGAATAAAGCGGGTGCTCTTTGTGTGTTTTGACAGGGAAAATTACGGACTTTACCAAACGCGGCTTTCTTAAAATGAATGCCGGGTTTTAAATTTGCCGCGGAAAAACGCGGCAGTACGGGAATAACCGCCTGTTGTCACGCCAGCCGCATTTTTTAACGGAATTTGTACAAGCCAATTAAAGCAAAAACCTGTTTCGGGCCATATAAACGGAAAGGCCGAAATGTCATTGGCAGATTCGGCTTTTCCCCATTAGAGTTGTTCGATAACTTCAGTTATCGAACAAATTCCTTTAAAACCTGCAAAATGCGGAGCATTTTGTGAGACTTGTTCAACAACCCGAACCCGATAGGGTTCAGTAAAATAGGTTGTTGAACAAGTCCATTGTTGCGGACAGCTTCAAAGCGGGGTATATTTCATAAGGAGGCCGGTAACCGGCGCAGGAGCGGAATTATGGAAGACACGACACAGATGCGTGAACCCCAGCGGGGCGGCCTTACGTTTGAAGATGTATGGCCCGCGATCACAGGTGGCACGGCGCCCGGAAGGGAACGCCGGAGCACTGCCGGCTATTCTTCTTCAAGGCCGAGGTCGTCGCTCCTTCTTCGTTTATCTCGGTTTCCGGGGCTTTTACCGGTTTTTGTTTTTTGGTTTTAGAGGCGAACGAAAAGGCCTTCGGTCTGTGGTACAGCCGGGCCGCATAGAAAACAAGCATCAAATAGAGAACCAGGACTATTGTAACTACTATAACCTGCCAGGAACTGATTACCCCGGCAAGGAGTTTTAGCATTTCCGGTTTAAACATCGTTTTTATTATCGGATTTCAAGCAGGGATTGTAAATCCCGAATCACCAAAGACGGAACGGCCTGTTCCCCGGACTTTGCCTGCGGCTCCATGTCCCGCAGCCTCAGGGAGCGGCGGTCTCCGGCGAAAAGGGCGGTTGCAAAACCCGCCGCCGCCGCGGGAACAATGTCGTTTTTCATATCGTTTCCGATATAGACGGTTTCATTCGGCCCTATGCCAAGTTCTTTAAGCCGGGTTATGGTTTTTTTAAAAAGCCGGGCGGAGGGCTTTGCCTCCCGTTCCTCAAACGACCAGACAAGAAGGCGCGGATCAAAGCCCTTTTCCGAAGGGGTTTTTCCGAAAAAGGCGTCAAAAAGAAGCGGAGAAAAAAACTGGGCGTTGGAAATGATTCCAAGAACAAAAGAACGGCCGGCCAGCCCGTCAATGGTTTCGGCGGCGCCGGGCATTGGGTATACGGGGTTGACCGCGAGTTCGTACAAAACGGCAAGTTTCCGGGCGGAAAGGGCCTGTCCCCAGCTTTTGGGAAAAGGACCGTCGTAGCCGGCCCAGATTTCCTCCACGCGGACTTCCGGGAAAGCTTTGCCCGCGGCCTTCGCCGTTTCGTGAAAGGCCGTTACCTCGGCGCGAAAGTAACGCTTCATCGAAAGCAGGGCCGGATTTTCCCCAGAGCCCGCCGCGTTTGACTCCGGGGCAGCCCCCGATGAAATTTCCGGCGGATTTCCCGGCAGGTCGTTTGCCGCGCCTATTTCCCCCGCGCCGGAAATAAACAGGGTTCCGTACAGGTCGAAGATAAACGCCTTGATACCGGACATTTTCAGCGCAAGCCAATCTTCGCCATTTTTCGGGACGAGGGCTTCCCATTCAGGAGGCAACTCCGCCCTGATCGGAAAAAGCGGGGACGACTTTTGCCTGATAAGGCCGGCAAGATATTCGGTTTCGTTCATTTGGTAATACCGATAAGGGAAATACGGGACGGATCGAGAAAAAGTTCGAGGAGTTTGGAACGCGATATCGACTGGACGACGGGAGACACGGCGGCGCGGCAGCTTTCACGGAGCGTTTTCGCGATCCGTTCCCGCGAATATGACGAAAGAACGGCCGCGCGGTTCGCCTCAATAAGCGAAGGATCGGGCGCCCATTCGGAAAATCCGTTAAGGAAAGGGTTGATTTCGGCAAGACCGCCGCGAAGCCCCCTGTCTTCGGCGGCACGCCGGATAAAGTCTTCCTGCATCGGTTCGTCCATCGCGCCGAAGTCGGGCAGCGAAGAAGCGAAGTACCTGTCTTTAATCATCGCGCCGATTGCGGCGGGTATTTCCCTGCCGAAAGCGGCGTAAAGCCCGAGCACCGCCTGTTCCAGCCTGTTCTGAAACTGTTCCGGGTAATCTTTGGTTGTTTCGCAGGACGGAAGGTTAATGGAATCGTAAAAGGCGTCGAAACGCAGCCCCGCTTCTTCAAAATCAACGCATACATAACCGATGCGCCGCCCCGCCACGGCAAGGCCCGCCGTCCAGGGCTCAAGGAACGAAAAGCCGAACCCTTCTTTTATCGAAGTGGTAACGACCGCGGCGGCGCTTCCCAAAACGCGGGAAAAGCCGGTTCCCGTTCCGGCTTCAAATTCCACGGGCAGTTCCAGTTCCGCGGCAAGTTCTTTCCAGCGGCGGTACACGGCCGTATCCCGCCCGGTTGTGGGCGGCTGGGTTACCGCGATGGTCTTCCCTTCGGGAACAAAAAGCGAAAGCAAAAGGATTTCGCCGAGGTTTTTCCGCCTGATTCCCCGTACCGGATACAGATACCGGCTGCGTTCAAGGCCCGGATCGGCGGTGACGGGACTCACTTCGTTGGGGATAAGGTGAAGCCCTTCACGCTTGAGACCCGCCGCGAGCAGAAAGGCGTAGTCCCGGCTGTTGATGACCGCGTAGTGGCAGTTTTCGGGATATTCCTCGCCGGCGTAGACATCCGGCCGGAAATCTTCGGCAAGATCGTGGTTTTGAAGGAGCAGACATTCGCCGCGGCCAAGTTCTTTGAGGGCGGCAAGGAGGGCGCCGTTTTTCCGTATCAGGGGATTGTGGACGACAATAACATCGGCCCTGTTCCAGACCGGCTTAACCGCTTCCAGTACGGCGGCGGCAAGGTCCCTTCCTTTGGCGGGCCGCCACTGATCGTAGTGCAGTTCGGGGATCACCTTTACCGGTATGTTTTCCCAGGCCAAAGACGCCGCGGGTTCCTCGCCGCTTAGAACCAGAACCTCGTCGCCCGCTTCAAGCAGGGCCTGGGCCTGGTGCAGAACAACCGTGGTAACTCCGCCAGGTTTAAGATGGTAATGAAGAAGGGCTATTTTCAACTGTAATCCGTACGGGCCGTTTACTGTTCCGGACGCAGTTCAATGCCTCCCCCGGTTTTCGCAAGGGCCCTTACAATACAAGATAACGCAAAATTGATAATAAAGTAAACCAGGGCGATAAAGCAGTACAGCACAAAAATATGGGCGCTTGAAATCACCGTATCTTTGGAGATGATTCCCATAAGCTGTTTTGAGTTGAAGAAAAATTCCGCGATGGCAAACTGGGCGAAAAACGAAGTGTCTTTGATCGTCGTGATGACCTGGCTCATCAGCGACGGAACGATGCGCCTGAAACACTGGGGCAGCACAATGTAGGCGAGGGTCTGAATAAAGTTAAAACCCTGGGAACGGGCCGCCTCGAACTGACCCTTGTCGATGGAGTTAAGGCCGCCGCGCACGATCTCGGCGATTACCGACGAAGTGTACAGGGTAAGGCCCAGACAGCCCCGGATAAGATAATTGCCGAACGGCAGCATAAAAACGCTGATCAGTATCCAGAGCAGCAGCGGAGTGCTGCGGAAGATTTCAATATAAACCGAAGCGATGCGGCCGAGAACGCGCTTTTCGTAATTCCGGCACAGGGCCAAAACCGAACCCAGCGCGATTGAAAGCAGAACCGTCGCGACAGAAACGAAGATCGTCGTCCGCAGTCCCGTCAGTATGTAACGGACGTTGGCGGGCCTGAAAATATCGGCAAAAACCTGGACGCTCATTCGGCCATCCCCGCCCGTTCCGCGGACTCAAGCTGGACCTGGATTTGGGTGTCCCGGCTTTTGATCTTTACCTCGTGCCGCCTTGCCCAGGTAACAAGGGGGAAGCAGAGAAGGAAATAGAGGATCCCGGTTATCATGTAGGCCGGACCGTAGCTCAGCGTACCGTTGGAAGCCCAGGAATCGGCCCGGTACATAAGATCGCCGCCCGCGACAAGGGCCATGACGGACGTGTTTTTGATAAGGTTGACCGCCTGGTTTGCCAGAGGCGGCAAAACAATCGTGACGGTTTGGGGAAGGATGATCCATCGCATCGCCTGGATGTAGGAAAAGCCCTGGGAACGGGCCGCTTCCATCTGGCCTTTTGGAATGGACGTGATTCCGGCCCTGATCACTTCGGAAACATAGGCGCCGTGGTAGATCCCCACGCAGAGCATGCCGATGATAAAGACATCCAGCGTTATCCCCAGGTAGGGCAGGGCGTTGTAGACAAAAAACACCTGCACTACCAGGGGAGTGTTCTGGAAAAATTCAACGTATACACGGGAAACGGTTTTGGGGATCCTGCCGGACGATGTGGAAAAAAGCCCGAAGATGATCCCCAAAACGAGGGCGAGAAGCAGCGCACAGCATGATACCAGGAGGGTAATGCCGAATCCTTCGAGGAATACGGCTTTATCCCTCCATAAAAACACCCAGCGTAGCGGCGCAAACGGTCCCATGTTTCCCTTTGACGGCCGGTTTACAGATCGAACTGTTTGACAAGGGCGTCAATCGTCCCGTCGGAAAGCCACTTGGTGATCTGGCCGTCAACCCAGGCCGCCAGCGCATTGTTATTCAGCTTGGTGGCGACGCCGTAGGGCTGGGGAGAAAACGTGTCGGGCAGTATCAGGCTTTCGCTGTCGAGGTATCCGCGCAGAATCGCCTTATCCACGGAAAACACCTGTACCCGTCCGGAATCCAGCGCCGCCTTGATTTCGGGATAGGTGGCGAATTCGGCAAAGGTAACCCGGATGTTCTGATCTTTGGCGGCCGCTTCCAGGGATGCCCTGGTCGTGGCGGACTGCGCGACGCCTATGGTTTTGTTTGCCGCGTCTTTGAAGCTCTTGATCCCCGAAGAAGTTTTTACCAGAAGGCCGATACCGTCCGTGTAATAGATGCTGGAAAAGTTGTAGGTAAGCTTTCGTTCTTCGGTTACCGTAAACGTGGCAATAACAAAGTCGATGTCGCCGTTGTCAAGCAGCGGACCCCTGGTCTTTGCCGTTACCGGGGTAAACGCGACCTTCGACGGGTCCCCGAAGATCTCCTTGGCAAGAAGCTTGGAAATTTCGATTTCCATGCCTTCGTAAAGGCCGGTTTCGGGATTCTGGAGACCGAAGCCGGGAACGTCGGATTTGACGCCGACCCTGAGAACTCCCCTTGCTTTGATCGCGTCTATGCCGGAAGCGCCGGACTGTCCGCCCGGACCGGCAAACACTACACCGGCGGTAAACGCCAGAACCAAAGCCGCGCATGTGAGTTTTTTTCGTAAATTCATAACTCCTCCTGTTTTAAGCGGCGGAATCGCCGCTTGTATAATCGAACATTAACACTTTCGTGTTAATGATTTCTCCTGTTTTAGGGTAACGCTGATTAACTTGATAAATCAGTGCTTCCGTAGGCGGCATCGCCGCCGGCAGTCACGAACGTAAAATCTTGCTTAAAAACGCGACGGTTCGTTCGTTTTTCGGATGTTCGAAAAATTCATCCGGCGGCGCTTCTTCCACAAGAATCCCGTTGTCCATAAAGATAACCCTGTCCGCCGCCTGCCGGGCGAATCCCATTTCGTGGGTTACGACAACCATTGTCGTAGACTCGGTTTTGTCGTGGGCAAGGCGGTTGATAACGTCCAACACCTCCTGAACCATTTCCGGGTCAAGGGCGCTGGTAGGCTCGTCGAAAAGCAGAATTTTCTGCCGTGTGGCCAGCGCCCGGGCTATCGCGATACGCTGCTGCTGGCCGCCCGAAAGGG
>JAIROH010000101.1 GCA_031257595.1 Treponema sp.
TCCGTGATCTTTACCCAGAACGGCTACTTTGCCCGTGAGTTTGCCCGGCGGACCCACGGCGGCATGGTCGGGGTTAACGTCGGCATTCCGGTTCCCGCGGGTATGTTTCCGTTTGCCGGACACAAACATTCGTTTTTCGGAGATCTGCACTGCCTGGGCAAAGACGGCCTGCGGTTTTACACGGAGAGCAAGGTGGTTACCGCCCATTGGTTTACCGAAGACGAAAAAAGCGCCACGAGAGTTTCTACCTGGGACGGAGCGTTGTAGGCTACTCCCTTGTCTTATACAGATTTTATAGAGGCCGTCTTCTACAGATAAAAGTTTACTCTTATAGTTTTGGCTAAATCAAAGAGCAAACATCGTCAAAACCTATGTCGCCGGGGTGTTTGGCAGGCACACCGACAAAAAAAGTGTCGCGGGGTGGCCGCAAAACCGATCCCCGGACTTGCTCCGGGGCGAGTTTTGCGGCCGGGCCCCCAAACTTTTTAGTGTGCCTGCCTCGATAATCAGCGACATGGGTTTTGATCTTTATCGTCATTTGATCTTGTCAGAACACTACTCCCCGATAATTTTTATCAGTACCCGTTTGCGCCGCTGGCCATCAAACTCGCCGTAAAAAATCTGCTCCCATGGGCCAAGATGGAGCTGTCCGCCGGTGACGGCGACCACGACTTCCCGCCCCATGATCTGCCGTTTCATGTGGGCGTCGGCGTTAATTTCGCCGGTGTTGTGCCGGTACGATCCTACAGGTTCGTGGGGGGCAAGTTTTTCAAGCCATTTTTCAAAGTCGTAATGAAGGCCCGATTCATCGTCGTTGATAAAGACACTGGCGGTAATGTGCATGGCGTTGACCAGGCACAGGCCTTCTTTAATCCCCGATTCGGCAAGCAGGGATTCTACCTCGCCGGTAATGTTGATAAATTCCCGTGGCTTTTTTGTATTGAACCACAGTTCTTTCGCGATGGATTTCATCCGGATAGTATATACAAAGAACCGTCAAAAGTTTAGCGTGGAAATATGCGGATTATCGTTATCGACGGAATGGGGGGCGGCATTGGGGCGGAACTTTGTTCCCGGCTTAAAGAGCTGGACAGCGAAATCATCGCCCTGGGAACCAACAGCGCCGCCACGGAACGCATGATAAAAGCCGGAGCGCAGCGGGGCGCTACGGGAGAAAACGCCATACGGGTTACGGTTCCCACGGGAGACTTTGTCGTCGGCCCCATCGGCATCATCATCATAAACAGTATGATGGGTGAGATTACTTCCCCGATGGTAGAGGCGATACTTTCCGGTCCGGGAAAGCGGGTACTGCTCCCTCTGCAAAACGAACATCTATATATTGCCGGTGCGGGAAAAGAAAACCTCGGCAGGCTTATAGACGACGCGATCGGGTATATAAAAAGCCAGACTCAAACATAGGCAGCCCGTACTTGCGAATCGCTTCCCGTCATGTTAGGCTGATAATGTGAAGAATCTCGCCAAACTGATACTTTCCTTCACATTCTCCTTTATTGTCATCCTGGTTTTGGCGGGTTTGGCGGGTTTGCTGCGGAGCTGGGCCGATGCGGCGGTTCTTTTCCCTCCGGCGGCGGTTTTCTCCCTTTCAACCGTCCTATCCCTGGCCCTCCCGGTTTCGTTTTATTTTTCACTGCTGTTCGGCGTAAGCTATTCCTCAAGACGGTCTATTTCCTACGCGGCTTCCCTGATCACCCTGCTGGCGCTGTCTCTGGGTTTTGCCATAGCCGCCTCGACGGGGCTAAGCCGGCTTGAAAAAATGAATCCGCCGGGCATAACGGTTCCTCCCGTACCGATTCGTCCGGGGCTTGTGTTGACCGTTACGCCGGGCGATACGCCGACCCGGACCGTCCTGCTTGGCGCCGAAAGCGCGCGGGTGTTGTCGTTACCCGGCCAGGCGCTGTTTTTCGAGCCGGCCTCCGCGTCATACAGGGTTCGCCAGGTACGGCTTCCGTTTCGGGAAGAGCGGAACGTGATTTTGTCGGGGATATCCGCCGATTTTGCCAGAAGTTCCCGGGTTTTTGAAGCCTGGTTTGAGGCGGGGCTTGCGCCCTTCGCCCTGTACGCCGGTTCTCTAGGCCTGTTTCTCATTTCCATAGGATGCCTGGTAAATATCAGCTTTTGGCCCCTTGCCAATCTTTTTTTCGGCGTCCTGGCGTTCCGCGGGGCGCTGGCCCTGGAAAGTTTTCTTAATACGGCGGAAACCCATAAACTGCTGTCGTCATTCGCGGGAAGCATTATTCCCGAGTCGCTTATCAATCCTGCAATTTTTACTGTTTTGGGAATCCTTATCCTCTTGTATTCGGGTCTTGTGTATCTTGCCAGAGGAAGGAGGAGTGAATGAACGGTAAAGAACGTCTTTCGTCTCCCCTGTCCGTGTACGCCGTCTATATGCTCGCTTCGCTGCTGGTTATTGCGGGGTACAGGTGGTTTTTCCCCGGCGCCGCTGAACCTCTGGAACCTTTTTTTCTCAAATGGCGAATCGTTACCGCCTTTATCGATTTTGCCGCGCTCTATCCGGCCCTGGCTTTTTCCGCGCTGGTTATCCCGTTTGGGCTTAAAGAACATTCCGGGAACGGCTATGCGGGCGGGACATTTGTGGGAGACAAGAGCTTTTCTCCGCGTTTCCTCCAGTATCTTACCTGGCCGGTAATTACCGCCTGCGTTGCCGCCGCCCTTTACGGGGTTGTTTTTTTCGTGCTTCTGCCTATAGCCGGAAACATGAAACAGTCGATGATTAGCCGCGCCGGGCTTTTTGAGTCGGCGCTGGAAAAGGCCGGGGCGTATGCCGCGGCAGGCGAGTGGGCGGAGGCGTCCCGGTTTATCGCCATAGGCGAGGGGATCTGGTCCGACAACGAGGAAATCAAACGGCTCAAAGCGAATTATAATTCCGGCATTTCATCGTACCGTGAACGGATCCGGGAGGAAGCGAAGGCCGAAGAAGAAGAAAACCCCCTAAGTTCTGTCGACGCCAGGCGTCAGGCGGAAACGGCTTTTGCCGAAGAGCGCTGGTACGACGCTCACTGGCTTGCGACCCTGGCCGAACGGCTGGCCCGGCCGGGAAGCGCCGAAATCCCCGCGGCCCAGGCCCTGGCAGCCAGCGCCTGGAACAAAATTACCGAACTTGCGCCTAACGCCCGTGAAAAGGAACGCTATGCCCTGTACCGTCTTAAACTGGACGGCTATAACGCGATGCTGGAACAGGACTGGATTAACGCTTATTATACCTTTCGGGAGCTTTCCGTACTAACCCCCAAAGATCCGGATGTAGAACAGTACCTTGAAAACAGTACCAGGGGTCTTGCCGAAGTCGCCTTTTTTGTGGACGAAATCGATCTTGCCCTGGGTACGGTTTTCAGAAATCCGGTCTTTTCCCTGCCGGTGGATTCGAAAGGCGAAGGAAGAATTGTGCTTCGCTTTTCTTCCGTGGCGCTGCTTCCCGATTATGCCTACGTATGGGAGCCGGAACTTGTCGCCGTCGACAAAGACGGCCTTTTCCTGTACCGGGTCCGTTCCGATTACGGTAAAATTGTCCCCGTATCCATAAGTACTCTTGAGGGCGAACCCAGGGAACAGGCAGCCCTTCTTTTGCGGGTTTTGGACAGAGCCGACAGCAATAAACGATGGGAACCGGTCTGGACAAACGAAGCAGGAGAAGCTGTTGATTCAGGCGATTCCCAGATTCTTCTCAGCCTGAGTTTTGACGACTTTATCCTCCTTTCAAGGGTGATGGAGGGTCCGGACAACCTTGGTCTTAGGGAACTCTTTGACGCGGAAAAGGAGCTTAACGGCTATGGTTTTGTTCCGGAAATCTTCAGGGCGGAGATTGTTCGCCGTCTTTCGGAACCGGTGTTCTTTCTTCCCTTGTCCGTCTTTGCCCTGTTTCTGGGTTGGTGTTTTAGAGCAAAAAAGAAACCGCGTTATGTGTATGTTCCCATGCTTGGTCTGCTGCCTCTGGTTTTCTACCATGTGTCGCTGTTTTTGCGGAGTGTATTCAACAACCTGGCAATCTGGTTTTCCCTTTCCGTCGGCTTTCCGGCCGCCCTCATCTGCTTTGTCGCGGCATCGGCTTTGTGTTTCGTTCTTGCCCTTGTTGTTCTGGCGGCCCAGCACGGATGATTCCTTTTCCGCGAAACCCCGGAGTTTTGTTAACGGTAAAACCCGGAACAGCGCTGTGCCGGTTCTTCTGGATAGCCGCCGGCGGCCTGGCGGGGATCATTTTCAGGGTTCCGGGGATCATCATAGGGATCGTTCTGGGTTATTTTTTCGGCGAAGTAGTGGCTCAGCTTAAAAACGACCGGGCCATACGCCGTTATTTTGACAATCCCGGCCCTTCAAAATTTTATGAAGGGGAGCCGGGGCTGGCCGCTTTCTGCGCCCTTGGGGCTTTCCTTCTTTCAAAAGCTTCCCCCAAAGTATTGACCGACGAAGCCGGCGCCGTCCGGATAGCCGGCGGCGCCGGTTCCGTTTTTCCCGCCGGCAAAAAAATCACCGGCCTTGCCGAATCTTTTTCCCGTATCGCCTTTTCCCGTTCCCTTTTCCTTAACCCGGATCTTTTAGCGGAAAGCCTCGCGGCCCGCCGTACCGGCCTTGGGGACCTTTCCCTGCTTGCAGCGGAGCTTTTTTCAATGGCAATGGGCCGGGAAGCGGAACACGAAGCCCGTTTTATCAGACAGTTCCTTGATCCGACTTATCAGCCGCCCCTGCCGGATGAGGCTGTCGAGGATCCCTGGAAAGTGCTTGGCGTTTCCCGAAACGCTTCCCGTGAAGAGATCAAGTCCACCTTCCGCCGCCTTGCCCTGATGTTTCATCCCGACAACCAGACGGGTCTTGAAGAAAAAGAGCGTGAAAAGACAAGCCGGGCTTTTGTAAAGATACGGGATGCCTACCGTGAACTAACCAGACGTTAGTATCATCTTTTATATTATCCCCTCATTGGTGTCCAACATGAAGCATCTTTTTGCAGCAATGATTTAGTGTGTAACTTCTTCATTCTGCTTAAAGGATTGGATTTTTTCTGCCCCGTATCTTGTTTGTTTTGGACACTAATGAGTTCAAGTAATTGACAAAATGATGTAGCTATTATATACAAACATTAAGGAGCATAACATCATGAGTAAAAAATTCCAGACAGTCGGGAGTCTGCTGCGTCCTGAAAAGCTGTTACACTTTAAAAACAAAATTGAACATAGCGACAAAATCACCTATCCGTTCTATGAAGATTTTGAAGGGTATGAAGAGTGTGAACTTGAGGCAACGAAAGGGATTGTACAAAAAGAGATTGATCATGGTTTTGAAATTATAACCGATGGTGAATTCTCCAGGTCCCTTTGGCATTTAGATTTTGTATGGGGATTAAAAGGCATTGTCAGATACATAGCTGAACATGGATATTTTTTCCGTGATAAAGATCAAACGCAAAAGTATGAAACACGAAAAGACATCGGTTTAAGAATAACCGGAGAACTTTGCGGTAAAGGGCACCATTTTATCAAGATTTTCAAACGGTTGAAATCTCTCGCCGGCGGCAGACAAACAAAATTTTGTATTCCGTCGCCTTCGCATATATATGGAGAACTTTCGTGGTCAGATAACATTGGCGGCAAGGATTCGGTTTATGCTACACCGCAGAAATTAAAAACAGGGTTGATCCATGCCTATAAAGAATTCGTGGAAGAATATGCTTCTGCCGGAGGAAAGATACTTCAGTTTGACGACTGCCTGTGGGAAATTTTCGCAGACGACAATCCAAATTCGCCGTATACCGGAGAAAATATCAATCAGGAAACGGTTAGGGCATTGGCGGCTGAATTCATCGATATAAACAATATCTTGATTGATTTTGGTCATGAACTGGGGCTAAAAATGTGGACGCACAACTGCCGCGGTAATTATGACTCGCGAAATATGGGTGGCGGTTCTTACATTAAAATTGCCGAATTATTCCTGAAGCAGTTGAAATACGATCGTTTTTTCCTCGAATGGGATGATGAGAGAGCCGGTTCGCTTGACGCGCTTGCCGTATTCAAGGATAAACCGGAAACTGAAATTGTACTTGGTCTGCTTTCCAGTAAAACGAAAACCCTGGATGATGAAGTCCGTGTTATAAGAATGTTGGATGAGGCATGTAAAATAATTGACAAAGACCGTTTGTTTCTTTCACATCAATGCGGTTTTGCTTCCTGTGATGGCGGTAACGAGTTGACCGAAGATGAACAATGGGCAAAAATTGATCAGGGGCAGAAAATAGCATTGCGCTACTGGGGAGTATAAAAGCAAAAAATGTTGTAATTCGATCTCCGAATCGGGACATGGACCCGGCCAGTATCAACATGA
>JAIROH010000147.1 GCA_031257595.1 Treponema sp.
TGATCATGGCCGCCGCTCTTGCCTTTGATGTCGTGGGTTCTTTTCCGCTCGGAAAGGATGCTGGATTCAATGCCCGGCGCCTGGTTTACCGCGTCGATACAGGCTTTGTCCAGGGCAACGGGATCGAAACCGGCGAAAATCCCAATGTCCGGCACGATGGGGGCGTCACTTTCGTTATGACAGTCGCAGAACGGGGAAACCTGGTTCACGACATTGATGTGAAAACCGGGCCTGCCGTCAAGTACGGCTTTGGCGTATTCGGCGATTTTACAGTTCAGGTCGTGGCCGCCGGTATCGTACGTATTTTCAATGGCGTTGAAGTTACACACGCCGATACAGCGTCCGCAGCCCACGCACAGATTGTGATCGACGAACGCCCTGACTTTTCCGCCCGGAGTGCCGGAAGCATCCGAAACGCCGGAAACGAACCGTATCGCCTTCTGATTACAGAATTTCGCGCAGACCCGGCAGCCGGTACAGAGGGCCTGGTTTACCGCGGGTTTGCCATCGCTGTGCATGTGCATTTTTCCCGCCCGGCTGCCGCTTCCCATGCCGATGTTTTTGAGCGCACCGCCGAAACCGGTCATTTCATGGCCCTTGAAGTGGGTAAGGGAGATGACAATGTCGGCGTCCATGATTGCCCGGCCGATTTTCGCCGCCGTACAGTACACGCCGCCGGAAACGGGAACTTCAACATCATCCGTCCCCTTTAAGCCGTCCGCTATGATGTTTTGACAGCCTGTGGAAAACGGCGTCCAGCCGTTCTCAAAAGCGGCGTCCATGTGAACCAGCGCGTTGTTGCGCCTTCCCACATAAAGGGTATTACAGTCGGTAAGAAACGGCATCCCGCCAAGAACCTTCACCCTGTCCGCCACGACTTTGGCGAAGTTGGGCCGCAGGAACGCGAGGTTTCCCGGCTCGCCAAAGTGAACTTTAACGGCGGTGTATTTTTGCGTAAAATCAATTTTTTCGATGCCGGCTTTGCCGATAAGCCTGTCCATTTTTACAAGCAGGCTTTCGCCGATTTTGGTCCTCATGCCGGTAAAATAAACTTTTGAACTCATGGCCTTTCTCCAAAACACGGCGTTGTACCCGCCCGCTTCCTTAGCCTTTCTTTACAATTTTGGCCCAGGTGTCACGGAGGCCTACGGTCTTGTTGAACACCGGCTTGCCGTTTACGCTGTCGGGATCGCGGACAAAATAACCGAGCCGTTCAAACTGGAAACGGTCTCCCCCGCGGGTGGAAGCCAGACAGGGTTCTCCGCGGGCGTCCGTTATTGTTTCCAGCGAGGCGGGGTTAAGGTTATCGAGGAAATTTCCCGGCGTTCCGTCCGGTTTGGGGGCCATCGGCTTTTCAACATTGAAAAGATAATCGTAGATCCGTACCTCTATGGGAACGGCGTCCAGGACGGAAAGCCAGTGTATTGTTCCTTTGACCTTGCGGTTGTCCGGGGCATTGCCGCCCCTGGTCGCCGGATCATAGGTACAGCGTACCGCGGTAACGTTCCCCGAAGCGTCTTTGTCGCAGCCGGTACAGGTTACAATATAGCCGTAACGGAGCCGGACCGAATTGCCCGGAAACAGGCGGAAATATTTGGGCGGCGGGGTTTCTTCAAAATCATCCTTCTCTATCCAAAGTTCTTTTGTAAAGCGGATCTTTCTCGTCCCGGCGTTTTCATCTTCGGGGTTGTTTACCGCTTCAAGTTCTTCGTCGCTGCCGCCGTCCCAGTTTTCGATGATAAGCTTCAGGGGCTTAAGCACCGCCATAACCCTGGGGCTTGTTTTGTTAAGGTCTTCCCGAAGAC
This sequence comes from Treponema sp., assembly GCA_031257595.1. Taxonomy (GTDB): domain Bacteria; phylum Spirochaetota; class Spirochaetia; order Treponematales; family Breznakiellaceae; genus JAIROH01. The sequence goes on from JAIROH010000147.1 coordinate 1,806, forward strand.
AGTATTCAAGAAAAGCTATGTCTACGGTACTGTCGGTTTTGGCGATCCCGATCTGGGAGATAAAGTTCCGCAGCGCCAGGGGGGTGTAACCCCGGCGGCGAAGCCCGGCGAGGGTCGGCATGCGGGGATCGTCCCAGCCGGCAACGTACTTTTCCTGCACAAGGCGGAGCAGGTAACGTTTGCTGAGTACTGTGTGGGTCAGGTTGAGCCGGGAAAACTCTATCTGCCGTGAAGGAAAAACTTCCGCTTCCCGGATAAACCAGTCGTAAAGCGGCCGGTGAATCTCGTATTCCAGGGAACAGAGGGAATGGGTAATCCCTTCTTTCGCGTCCGAAAGGGGATGCTGGAAATCGTACATCGGATAGATGCACCAGGCGTTCCCGGTACGGTAATGGATGTCGCGGCGGATGCGGTACATCACCGGATCCCGCATCAGCAGATTGGGATCGGCCATGTTGATCTTTGCCCGCAGGGTTTTTTCGCCGTCGGCAAATTCCCCGGCCCGCATCCTGGCAAAGAGGTCCAGGTTTTCTTCCACGCCGCGATCCCGCCAGGGGCTGTCCCGGCCCGGCGGGGTCTGGGTTATGTTGTTTTTGTCGGGAACGGCCGTTCCCCGGTACTCGCTTATCTTGTCTTCGGAAAGATCGTCAACATAGGCTTTGCCCTTTTTGATAATCTTTACCGCCAGATCGTAAAGGTATTCGTAATAGTCCGACGCGTAGTATTCCCTGTCTTCCCAGTCAAAGCCGAGCCATTTTACGTCCCGCTTGATCGCCTCGACATAGGAGATGTCTTCTTTTTCCGGATTGGTGTCGTCAAAACGGAGGTTGCATTTGCCGCCGAACTTTTCGGCCATGCTAAAGTCCACCATCATCGCCTTGCAATGACCGATGTGCAACCAGCCGTTCGGCTCGGGCGGAAAGCGGGTGTGAACATAGTTAAAACGGCCGGCCGCGAGGTCTTCCTTTATAAATTCGCTGATAAAATCGGAACTTTCCCCGCCGTTTTCGGTTTCGGGAACAGCCCGGCCGGAAACATCATTCGTCTCATTCATAACAACAGCTCCGTATAAGGACGCTTCAAAAACCGGTGTTTTTAGAGGCGTCCGGTTTCAAAAACCGGTGAGGTAACAAATTCCAAGAAGGAGTATTGCCCTGGTAATGGTCCTGTCTTTCAACTCCGGGAGGATCCTGTTTATATGGCCGGCGTACCACCAAAAGAGCCCCATCTGGGTATCTATACGAAACGTATATTCGGTAAAATCATCCTTGCGGCTTTGGGCTCCAAAAAGCAGCCAGGCAAGTTCTTCCAAAACGGCGCTGAATTCTTCCAGGGCGGCGTGGTATTCGGCGTTGTTGATACGCGCCATAAGGCCGGGTATCCGTTCCTGCAGCTTTTCCTTGCGGTCTTCGTCGGTCTTTTCAACCCAGGTTTTACGGATAAGAAGGTCGAGATTGTTTCGGAACGAGGCAAGATACTTTTGCATTTCCGGACCGGGAGACGTACCTTCAAGGCGCACTTCTCCCATGGCAAGCAGCTTGCGATAATCCGCCTCTATGCCCAGCGCGTTGGCAAACGCAAAAGCGTCCTCAAGACTGCCGGTATTCCCATGGGGCGGAAAAAGCGCTTCGGCGGCTTTTTTGTATTCTTCCGGAATAACACAAGCCGGACAACTCAACATAACCTAACCATGCTAAGAATAGAAAGGAGTGTCAAGATATGCCTTAATCGCCTTTTTTACCGATTCGAAAGCCAGTTCTTCCGGGTCAAGTTCTTCCGGCTTGACAAACCGCAGCCCGGCAATTTCCGCGGCTTCGAGTTTCAACTCGTTTTCGGTAAGGCCGGGAGCGTCCAGGAAAAAGAAAAGGTCGCAGGTATTGTAGGAAATGTTTTTGTACGGATATGTGTTGGGGAACGAAGCGAAAAGGGTAAAACCGGGGCCCGGCTGGGCTTTATCCGCCCCGTACGGATCCCAGCCTATTTCTTCAATAAGCTCGCGGCGCAGCCCGTCCATTGCGCCTTCGCCGGGATCGACAAAACCGCCGGGTAAATCGAGTTTCCCCCGGCCGGGTTCCCTGTTTCGGACCAGGAAAAGAATGCCCGCATCGGTTTTGATAATGCAGGATGTCGCGGCGGCGGTATTGTGGTAATAGGTAAAACCGCAGTCCGGACAGCGGAACACCTTGTTTTTTTCAAAACGGATATTTTCGGACGCGCAGGAAGGACAATAACGGAACATGGTAACCTCTATACATGAAAACGAATGTCAAGCCGGACGGCAGCTTCATTCGTTGGGCAGTCCGAAAAAACGGTTGGAATTTTCCCAAAGCTGCGCGGCCAGTTCTTCTTCGTCCATTTCAAGCATTTCGGCCATAAAACGCCCTGTTATGGGAAGGTACTTGGGCATATTCCGTTTACCCCGGTGATCCGCCGGAACCATAAACGGACTTTCGGATTCAATAAGTATTCTGTCCGTGGGAAGGACGGCCAGAGTTTCGTGCAGGTTCCTCGCGTTCCGGTATGTAAGGTTTCCCGCAAATGAAAAATACAGGTTCAAGCGGAGGGCTTTTTCCGCGTATTCGGCGTTTTCCGAATAACAATGGAGTATGCCCCCTTTGGCCGGAAGCCTGTCCTTGAGAATTTCCAGCACGTCATGACCGGCTTCCCGGTTATGGATGATAACAGGCAGATCCAGCTTGGAAGCCAGATCAAGCTGGGTAATAAAAAGCTCTATCTGGGAATTTTTGTCGCCGAATTTACGGTAATAGTCAAGGCCGATCTCGCCTATGGCGACCACTCTGGAGAGTTGGACGCTCTTTTCGATGGTTTCCATCCAGTTTTTCCCCGGATTCTGCACCTCCGAAGGGGAAACCCCAACCGCGTGATACACATTCGTCGCCGACTTGAGGTTCCCGTATACCACGGCAAAATCGTGGAGGCTGTTACATATCGAGACAAGCCGGGCAACCTGAGACTGGCGGGCTTCCTGAATAACAATAAGCTGTTCAATAGGGTCATCAACAATGAGCCCTATATGGGCGTGAGTATCGAAATACTGCATGATTATAGTCCAAGGATTAGATAACTTTTTCCAAACTGGATGAAAC